>JAYWMP010000119.1:0-16653 GCA_035873255.1 Nitrospirota bacterium | reverse complement strand
CTGTTATGCTCAGCTACTCTATTATCGATATCCTTGCTGTGACCAGTGTACGAGCGGCCTGAATCGCTTTTCAGAACATAGACAAAATATGGCATTTTGATAAGGAAAAGGGGTTGCAGCCATGTGCAACCCCTTTCTATTATGGTGGAGCTGATCGGGATCGAACCGACGACCTCTTGAATGCCATTCAAGCGCTCTCCCAACTGAGCTACAGCCCCAAATAACTTTGATGTTAATCACTGAGCACATTCAGCCATTTATACAATAGAACCGACGACCTGTCGCGTCGACCGCTCTCCCAACTGTCCTACAGCCTCTTGCTAAAGCCCTTTTAAAATAACATATTTTTCCGTTGTCTGCAATAATTTCCAGGTCGTCTATCTCCCAGACCTGTCGATTCGACCGATCTCCCAACTGTCCCACAGCCACTTGCTAAAGCCCTTTTTATATAACTTTTTCCTTTGCAGGGTTGTCAATCTGCTGAAAATGGATATAATAAAACTTATGGAAAAAAGAACAGGAAAGATCGCGCTGATATCCGCCGTTCCTTTTGAAGGAGAGTTTTTTATTAAAAGACTGGACCGCACCGCTAAAGATACGCGTGACCATCCGGCATTTTATGCCGGTAAAATACAGGATCACGATATTATATACGCTGTGTCAGGAGTCGGCAAGACAAACGCGGCGCATGCTACAACCCTGCTTATTCATGAATATGCTCCGGCAATGATAATAAATTTCGGAGTGGGCGGCGCTTATCCTTCGGCAGGACTGAAGGCCGGCGATATAGCTGTAGCCTCAAAGGAAATTTATGCAGACGAGGGTGTGCTGCTGAAGGATGGATTTCATACGCTTGAGACAATAGGGTTGCATCTTCTAAAAACCGGCAGGCGCAAGTATTTCAATGAGTTTCCGGCTGACAGGAAGCTTGGCAAGGCGGCCCTGAATTCCGCGACTCTTATAACCTCTTCAAAATCCGGGATATTTGCTACTGTCTCTTCATGCACCGGCGCCAGAGAAAAGGCGGAAGAGTTATCTCTGAAATATAATGCAATCTGTGAGAATATGGAGGGCGCTGCAGTGGCGCATCTCTGTTGCTCATACGGAATCCCCTTTGTCGAGATCAGGGGTATCAGCAATATAGTTGAAGACAGGGATACCGGGCGATGGGATACTAAGCTTGCCTCTGAAAACTGTCAGAAGGCATTAATCGAATTTTTAAAGACGCTGAATGGTCCGCGGTAGTAATATAGACATATATGGAACCTGAAGAATTCATAACAAAGGAAGTAAAAAAACCTGGATGAGATCACTTTCACTCGGCTACTCACCATGTCCAAACGACACATTTATCTTTTATGCCCTTGTCCACGGTAAAATCAATACATCCGATTTGAGTTTCAGGGAGATACTTGAGGATGTCGAGACCCTGAACCGGATGGCTAACAGGGTCCAACTCGATGTTACAAAAGCATCCTGCCACGCGTATGGAAACCTGAGAAACCGATACTGCCTGCTCCGCTCCGGAGGCGCCCTCGGAAAGGGCTGCGGACCGCTTCTTGTGGCAAGGGAAGAGACCGATATAGAGAAATTAAAGGGCGGATCAATAGCAATCCCGGGGAAGCTCACAACGGCATTCCTGCTCCTGCAGATATTCGACCCTTCTTTTAAGGACAATGTGAAGGTCATGCCTTTCGATAAGATAATAGATTCTGTCAGGAGAGGAGAGGCCGATGCAGGACTGATTATTCATGAAAGCCGTTTCACATATAGAAAGGCGGGCTTGAAAGAGGTGATGGATCTCGGACGATGGTGGGAAGAGGAGACCGGGCTTCCCATACCGCTTGGAGGTATCCTTGCCCGCCGGGACCTGGGCGGCGATCTGATCCGGAAAGTGGAAGGGCTCATCAGTGCCAGCATTGAATACGCGTTCTCTAACCGGCAGGAGACCAAATCCTACATTAAAAAACATTCCCAGGAGATGGAAGACGATGTTATAGAGCGCCACATCGGACTTTATGTTAATAATTATTCGCTCGATATAGGAGATGACGGACTGCATGCCGTCAGGGAGCTCTTTAGGAGGGCTGAGGAGAGTGGCATTATTGAAAAGTCCTCAATGCCGCTGCTGGTCCGGACATAAAAACATTCAGGGCTGCCAGTGCCGCCGGACAGAAGATGCATTTTGTTATGAATTGCATTTATGGGAATAATGCGGCTTTATATTTCTCGGTGAGCTTTCTTCATTTCCATTGATCTTATAAAGTTTTTTGATTGTCGCTATCAATATGTCCCTGTCTTCTGATTCCTCTTTGAGTGCGGTCGTAGGAGCATGGATCAGTTTGTTTATGATGGAATTGGCCATATTCTCTATCGCCTGCCTGTCTTTGTCCCGAAGGTCCGGCAGGCAGTTCAGTAGTCTTTCCATTTCTTCTTTTTTGATCGACTCCGCCTTTTCTCTCAATGCTATGACGGTTGGGACGGCATCCAGAGATGACATCCACTTTCTGAATGTCTCGATCTCATCTTCAACAATTTCTTCGGCTTTTGCAGCCTCCTTCTGCCGTTCAAGGATATTTGTCTCGATAACACCCTGGAGGTCATCAACGTCGTACAGATAAACATTGTTCAGCTCGTTTATCCCGGGGTCGATATTTCTCGGCACAGATATATCGATTATAAACACAGGCCTGTTCTTCCTCTCTTTCATCACCTTCTGCATCCGGCTTTTCATAAGGACATAATTTTCCGCCCCAGTCGAACATATCAGGATATCGCAATGGGCCATTTCATGGATAAAGTCGTCAAACTTAACCGGACGGCCATTAAATTCCTCTGCAAGCTCACAAGCTCTCTCATATGTCCTGTTGGCCACAACGATATCCCTGACGCCGCTGGTGATTATATGCTTTGCGGCAAGTTCAGCCATTTCGCCCGCGCCAAGGAGCATAAAAGATTTTTCTGTCAGGTCCGTAAAGATTTTTTTTGCGAGTTCAACCGCCGCAAAGCTTATTGATACGGCATTCTGGGCTATCCTGGTCTCTGTCCGCACCCTTTTCGCGACGGAAATGGATTTCTTAAAAAGCCTGTTAAGAAGAACGCCTGTCGACTTCTGTTTCAGCGCGAAATCAAAGGCATCTTTTATCTGCCCGAGTATCTGTGGTTCACCGACCACCATTGAATCGAGACTTGAGGCGACTCTGAAGATATGCCTTGCGGCCTTCATCTCATCATAGACATAAAGGGCGGCTTCGAGGGATTCTTTTTCTATACCAAAAAAATTAACCAGAAAATCTTTTATCGACTCGATCGCCCTGTCGGTCTCATCCGTATTCAGGTAGATCTCGACCCTGTTGCATGTCGAGATTATGAGCGACTCATTTACGGCGGGCAGCTCCCTTATCTTCAGGAGCCCCTCCTCAAGCCTGGGGCCGTTAAACGCAAGTTTCTCTCTCAGCTCCAGGGCGGCGGTTCTATGGTTGAGTCCTATAACAAGGATATTCATCAGAACGAGTGGAATCCCTTCAGAAGGAAATTAACTCCGAAGAATGTGAAAAGCACCACGCAAAAACCGATTACCGAGAGTATCGCGGCCCTTTTTCCGCTCCAGCCGGCCCTGAGCCTTAGATGCAGAATCGAGGCATAAATAAGCCATGTGATCAGAGACCAGACCTCTTTGGGGTCCCACCTCCAGTAACTTCCCAATGTGCTTTCCGCCCATAAAGCGCCTGTTATTATGGCAAGTGTGAGAAGGGGCCATCCGATTGTGATTAATTTATAGTTTATCTCATCCAGTGTCTGAAGACTCGGCAACCGTCTGAAGAGTCCCCCGAGTTTCTTGGATTTCAGGTGATGTTCCTGTATGAGATACATGATTCCTATCCCGCAGGCCATGGCAAAGGCCGCGTCTCCGATAAAGGCGAGAGAGGTATGTATCCCCAGCCAGTAGCTCCGCAGCATAGGACTCAGGGGTTCGATCTTCCGGGGAAGCAGGGAAGAAGAGAGCATTAAGACAAACACACCCGGCATGACAAAGGAACCGAGCAACCCGGGTCTGTACCTGTATTCAAGGAAGAAAAATATCAGGATAATAGACCACGCAAAAAAGGAAGTTGCCTCATGCATATTTGATATGGGAATATGGCCCGAAATAATATATCTTGCGATAATATTTAACGTATGAATAAAAAACCCGATCGCCGTAAGGCCCAGCATTATGCCGGACGTCGCCCTGGTGCCCTTGAAAAGCTCAAGCAGACTCACGATTGCCGCGGCAAAATAGAATGTCAGAGCGACTTCAAAAAGTATTATTTCCATCAGAAGCAACCAAGCCGGCAGTTTATTATCTTTATGCCGAGTTCATCCGCCGCCGCACCTACCGCCTCGTACGAAACAGTGAGTCTTTCCGCTGTCTTTCGCGCGTCATCACAGGAAATTCTTCCGTCTACGGCTATTTTATTCAATTCTTCTTTCAGCTTTTTCATTCAAAAGACCTGATATCCGTTCTAAAACCCCTTTATATTCTTCTTTTTCTGAGAAACGTTTGCTGAAAAGCTTTGTTCTCCCGCCGGTTTCCGGAATTTCAGGTCCATTCTCATAGAGCAGGATGTCGGCAATGGCCGCAAACCTTTCAACCCCGGATTTCCAAAGCTTTTTTTTGTCTCCGATTATAAATATTACAACAGCGGGTTTTAAAAACTCAATCGCGCTGTTGCCCTCGACAATTATACCGTCAAGGCACGAAAGCCGTTTAACAGCCTCGGGAAGCACTTTGTCGGAACCTGAACGGGGTGCTTTAACCCAGAGGACGTCGGATGCGCCCGCATTCAGCATTTTCGATGTGTCCTTGCCTTCTTCCATCAGGATAGTTTTATCGGCGACTATAGACGACCACGATGATGAAGATGTAACTGTATATTTTATGGCGCCCCATCTTTTATTGCCGGTGAGATACTGAAGGACGGCGGCGGCTACAGTTGTTTTGCCTACGCCGCTGTTCGTGCCGCCGATTCCGATAATCAATGGTTTATCCATATTATAAAGCCCGTTTTCCAGGAAGAACGCGCCGACTCTATTTTAACCTTATAGCGCCAAAAAAATCATGCCGGCAGCGGACGGAAGCGCTGTTTATGCAATATCCCGGGTCAACAGAACGCGCCTTATGATTATATTGTTTGGTGATTAGGGGTAATCTGTGATACATTAATTTCTGATGAAAAAGATATCAACTGTATGTCCATATTGCGGATGTGGATGCGGCCTTTATGTCCACGTGGAGAAAGACATTATAACCGGCGTATCTCCGGTCAGGAATCATCCCGTAAATAAAGGCAGCCTCTGCGTTAAGGGATGGAACTGCTTCGAGTTTGTTCAGCATCCCGGCAGGTTGAAATACCCGCTGATAAAAAAGAATGGCGTATTTAAAAAGGCCTCCTGGGATGAAGCCCTCGATTGGACAGCCGAAAACCTTTTAAAGACAAGAGAGAAATTCGGGCCTGATTCAATCGGCATGCTCAGCTCCGCCAAATGCACGAATGAGGAGAATTTCCTCATGATGAAATTTTCAAGGGCTGTTGTAGGCACAAATAATATTGACCACTGCGCAAGGCTTTGCCATTCATCGACTGTCGGCGGCCTTGCAAAGGCTTTCGGGTCAGGGGCCATGACAAACTCCATAGATGAGATAGACAGCTCCAGAGTCCTGTTCGTCATAGGCTCAAACACAACGGAACAACACCCGATGATCGGCATGCATATGCTTGATGCCGTTGACAGAGGCGCAACCCTTATTGTCGCGGACCCCAGAAAGACCCAGATTGCGGAGCTTGCCAAAATACATCTAAGGCATAGGTGCGGGACGGACGTGGCGCTTTTAAACGGGATGATGAATGTCATCATTAACGAAGGCCTGGTTGATCTCGATTTTGTGAAGAGGAGGACCGAAAACTTCGATGACTTCGAAAGGATAGTGATGCGATATCCGCCGGATATCGCAGAGAAGATCACCTGTGTCCCGGCCGTTGACATCAGGAGAGTCGCGAGAATCTATGCAACGGAAAAAAGGTCGATGCTCTTTTATTCAATGGGAATTACACAGCATATTACAGGCGTTGATAATGTGCGCTCCTGTGCCAACCTCGTTATGCTGACCGCGCATATCGGCCTGCCCATGACAGGACTTAACCCGCTTCGCGGACAGAACAATGTCCAGGGCGCATGTGATATGGGCGCCCTGCCGAATGTATATTCGGGATACCAGAAGGTGACTGATAAAAAGGCGAGAAAAAAATTCGAGAGCGCCTGGGGCGCAAAACTTCCTTCCGTCCCCGGCAGGACCCTGACCGAGATGTTTGATGCCGCCGGAGGGGAGATCAGAGCGATGTATATTATGGGAGAAAACCCCGTTATCTCCGACCCTGACGCCTCACATGTAACTGAAGCGATTAAAAAACTGGATTTTCTTGTTGTGCAGGACATATTCATGTCCGATACAGCCGAACTTGCATCCGTTGTGCTTCCCGCCGTCACCTTTGCCGAGAAAGACGGGACGTTCACTAATACGGAAAGGAGGGTGCAGAAGCTGAAAAAGGCCATAAGGCCGGTCTGCGGCGCCATGCCTGACTGGAGGATCATATCCGAGCTTTCAAAAAGAATGGGGTATGAGATGGAATACGGGGCAACACATGAGATAATGGAAGAGGCAGCGCTCCTGACTCCTTCTTATGGTGGAATACTCCATCACAGGCTGGATAATTTCGGACTGCAGTGGCCGTGTCCCGGCATAGACCATAGCGGCACTACTTTCATGCACAGAAAGGCGTTCACAAAGGGCATGGGCAGTTTTATCCCGATAGATTTTATCCCGCCTGCAGAGCCTGTTGACGGAGATTATCCCTTTATACTGACGACCGGGAGGATATCCTTTCACTATCATACAGGTACGATGTGCAGACGGACTTCCACCCTCGAAAGAGAGGAGCCCGACTGTTTTGTCGAGATAAACCCTGCAGACGCGGAGAGGCTCGGCATAAAGACCCACGACAGATTAAGCGTTTCATCGAGGCGGGGAGAGATAGTTGTCAATGCGTCTGTTACGGACAGGACTCCTGAAGGGATTGTATTTATACCATTTCATTTCAGAGAAGCCGCGGTTAATCTGATAACCAATCCGGCGCTGGACCCAACCGCAAAGATTCCTGAATATAAAGTATGCGCTGTCAATATCGCCCCTGTCGTAACAAAGGGGACATCTTTTCCGCGCAGGGAGAGACGTTAAGAAGATGACATGCGATATCCGCGAAACACTACAGGACCCGGCGTGAAAAACGAATTCGTTTTAAGCAGGACGAATCTTCCTTACTGGCTCAGGCAGCTCCGTAAAAAGGCCGACCTGATAGGCCCGTCAAGGTCATTAAACGGCGATATAATCTTCAGTTCGATCGTAAATATACACGAGATGATACTGGACTGCCCTGCGAGTATCCCTTCTCCGAAAGAGTTTCTCTTCCCACAGAAAGAGGAGATGTATAAATTCTCACAAAAGGGAGTCAGGAATCTGAATGATAAGACCAAAAGAATCATCTTCGGTGTCAGGTCATGTGATATATCGGCAATAGCTCTTCTTGACAGGTTCTACGGAGGTTTGCTGGAAGATGATTTTTATATGAGCAGGAGAAGAAATACATGCTTCATCTCCATAACATGCAATAACCCCGACCCAACCTGCTTCTGTTCAGGGCTCGGCACAGGGCCGGTACTGAAGACGGGCTTTGATCTGCAGCTCACCGATTTAGGCGACAGATATCTTGTGCAGGCGGGTTCAAGGGAAGGTCTCAGGATGATAAACGGCTTCAGACATCTGTTCCTGCTCCCTGAAAAGGCGGACTACGACGATCAGTATGAAGTGCTCCTGAGCTCTCAATCCATATTCGAAAAAAGGATAACGCTCGAAAATGTCAGGCAGAAGATACTTGATGGAAAGGTCACAGATTCCTTCTGGGAATCTGTTGCCTGCAGATGCTTCGAATGCGGAGGATGTGTCTATGAATGCCCTTTGTGCACCTGCTTCAATGTAATTGACTGGAAAGAGAAGGATAATAAAGGCACGAGGTTGCGGCTCTGGGACACATGCATGTTCAAGGGATTTACGAAGATGGCGGGGAATGTGCTGCCTGCCGGGAAAAAAATCATGCGGACCAGGCGCTGGTATTTCCATAAGCTTATTCACTATCCCGAGCAGTTCGGCAGATTCGGATGTGTCGGCTGCGGCAGGTGCACGATTACATGTCCCGGCAGAATCGATATGGCGACGATAGCAAATAAGCTGGATTAACAAAGTGAGTTTTAAGGTGGTCATAGATGAAAAATAAGAACAAAAAAGGACTCTACCTGCCGGTGGATGCGAAGATAAACGATGTAGTTGACCTGACACCGGACGTGAAGCTTTATAAACTGCGGAAACCCCGGAGTTTTGTTTACAGCCCGGGTCAGTTTGTGATGGCTTCGTTATGGGGCGCGGGCGAAGTTCCCATATCGATCACATCGACTTCCGAAATCCATCAGGATATCGAACTCTGTATAAGGAAAGCCGGCTTTGTTACATCGGCCCTGCACAGGTTAAAGCCAGGAGACAGCATCGGTATTCGCGGGCCTCTTGGGAACAGGTTCCCTTTTGAAGACGCGTATGGACAAGACGTTCTTTTTATCGCGGGTGGAATCGGGATAGCGCCGTTAAGGTCTCTGATAAATCTGGTTATCGAAAAGAGAAAGAATTTCGGGAAGATAGCGTTGATATACGGCTCTAAAACTCCCACGGAGGTTCTTTTCATGCCTGAGACTCAGAACTGGAAGGAAAACGGCATCGACCTTACTCTGACCATTGATGTGGAGTGCAAAGAATGGGCATGCAGCTTCGGCCTGGTCACGGAACATATTAACAGACAGAGCATCTCCTTTGAATCGGGTTATGCCTTTATATGTGGTCCTCATGTGATGATCAATGCAGCGATGCATGACCTTTCCCTTCTGGGCATGCCGGCCGAACATATAATCACTACGATAGAGGCCCATATGAAATGCGGTGTAGGAAAGTGCGGACATTGCTATTCCGACGGCAGATATGTATGTACTGACGGACCTGTCTTCAGCTATGCCGAAATAAGAGAGTTCGGCATAGCCAGCCCATAACTCTTTGCGATCAAATTCAGGGCCTCGGTGTCGCAAAAATTCATACGAAGGACGGGCGTGAGAATTACTCGAATATCCCGTATGCCTTTATCTTCAGCGCGTGGTCCTTCCCGGTCTCCTCCGGATATGAAGCGCCGCTTTTACCATACCATCTTCCCTGTAACAAACCCGCGAGTCAGGTCCTTCCTGGGACTGGAAAAGATTTTTTCACTTTTCGCCTCTTCAATTACGCGTCCACCATAGATAAAGGCAACCCTGTCGGCAAGTCTCCTTGCCTGAAACATATTGTGGGTTATCATTACAACAGTCATCCCGTCGCCGGTGACAATGTCATTCAGGACTTTTTCTATAATCTCGGTATTGACCGGGTCAAGCGAGGCGGTGGGCTCATCAAGGAAGAGGTATTCCGGCCCTGTAACAAGCGCCCTCGACAGTGCAGTCCTCTGGGACTCACCGGACGAGAGGGTCAGCGCGTTCCTGTACGCCTTCCCGGACAATTGAAACCTCTCCAGAATATCATGGACTCTCTCCCTGACAACATGCCTATTCATGTCCCGAACACGCAGGCCATAGGCGACATTATTAAAAACCGTATCATTAAAAAGCGAATTACCCGGCAGCACAACGGCTATCTTTCTCTTCAGGAAGATGTCCCTTTTTATCGGGCCCCCATTATCATGGTAAATGGCCTCTCCCGTATCGGGTGATTCCAGGAGTGAGGCTATCCTGAGCAGAGTGGACTTTCCACTTCCGTTAGGACCGATGATCATGGTGAAAGAACCGCCCCTGACAAAAAAGCTGCAATCATCTAATGCAACATGGTCATCATAAGTCCTGGATATGTTTTTTAATATAAGGTCCATCAGTTATTCATATACAGACATATCAGTATCAGACGAATTTAGCAGACAAAACTCCGGGACAGGAAGCGTCTCTTATCTGTATATCCTCCTCTGGAAAAGATACAGCGCCGAGTTGATCCCAAGGGCGATTAAGAGCAGGATTATCCCGAGCGCTATTGCGAGATCAAAATTGCCCTTGTCATATTCCAGTGCTATGGTTGTGGTCATTACCCTCGTATATCCGGAAATGTTTCCTCCCACAATCAAAACCGCTCCCACCTCTGCCATCACTCTGCCGAGTCCTGCCATTACAGATGATATTATTCCGTATCTAGCATCCTTCACCACTGCAATTGACGCCTGAACCTCCGTGGCCCCAAGACCGAGGGCTGCCAGCCTTATGTTCGGACTCACAGACGTTATTGATGAATAACTCATTGCCACTATTATGGGAAAAGCAAGCACTGTCTGGGCGATAATCATTGCCGTGGGTGTATAAAGAAGGCCCATAAAACCGAGGGGCCCACTTCTTGAAAGCATCAGGTACAGGAACAGACCGACCACAACCGGCGGCAGCCCCATGAAAGTATTCATCACGCTTATAGTCAACCCTTTGACGGGAAATTCCCTGAATGACAAAACATATGCGGAGACGATCCCTGCAATGGATGCAATAACTATGGCTACACCCGAGACATAAAGCGACAGGAATATGATCTCCAGCAGATCTCTGTCGAGGGAGACTATAAGATAAACGGCCTTTTTGAAAGAAAGTATTATTTCAATCATTAGAAGATATTATTGAACAATTCTTTGTCTGAATTGTCTTACGACGTCATTCCCACAAAAGTTGAAATCCAGAAAAATGACAATTAGTCAGTTCACCCAATTGGTGATTCAGAATATTAGTGGTATCAGGGAATTTAATCCGCTACAATTTCCCGGCCCGTTTTGCATTCGGATGAAATAATTGATTCCCCCGGGAATCCATGAAATCAGCTATCGCTTTCTGTCCCTTCTCAGATATGAGAAAAATTATAAACTTCTCCGCCGCCTTCTGCTTTACATAAGGGTGCCTTTCAGGGTTAACCTCCATCACGCCGTACTGGTTGAAGAGCATGCGGTCTCCCTCCAGCACGATCTGCAGATCGAGCTTTTCCCTGTCCTTCAGCGCTAGCCACGTGCCCCTGTCGGTAAGCGTATATGCCTGTTTCTCGCTGGTGATTCTGAGTGTCTTGCCCATCCCCTGGCCGACCTCGAGGTACCACCTGCCGCCTTCAGGATTTATGCCTGTTTCCTTCCATATCTTCAGCTCTTTTTTGTTCGTTCCGGAGTTGTCTCCCCTTGACACAAAAGGTGCTTCAGCCGCCCTTATCTTTCTGAACGCCTCAACAGCAGATTCAAGTCCTCTAATACCGGCAGCGTCAGCAATAGGTCCGACAATGACGAAGTCATTGTACATAACATCATGACGGTTTACGAACCAGCCCTCTTTGACCAGTTTCAGTTCATCATCTTTTGCATGCACAAAGAGGACATCAGCATCCCCCCTCTTTCCGATCTCAAGCGCGGCCCCGGTACCGACGGCCACCACATCCACCTTTATTCCTGTCTCCTTCTCAACAACAGGAAGGAGATAATCAAAAAGCCCGGAGCTCTGTGTGCTCGTAGTCGATGCACAACGGATTCTCGTCCCGGCAGCGACCGTTGATACAGACAGCATTGACAGCATTAAACCCAGCAACATGACATTTCTGAATAATCTCATGAGATAACATCCTCTCTCTGTTATAGTTATTTACCTGCCCGGGACGGAAACTGCCACTTCAAACACTTCCGGCTATTACAGAAGGCACCGCATCCGGATAAAAAAGGCCTGCGCCCCTGCTCACATAATCCGCTATAATTTTTTGCCCCCCGGGGGAGGTGACAAAGGCGATAAAACCCATGGCTTCCCTGTAGTTAACCATGGGGAATCTATCGGGATTAACAGCGATCACACTGTACTGATTCCTGAGAACTATCGGATCTTTCAGCAGGAGCCTCAGCTTTACCCTGGACTTATAATGAATAAGTGTTCCCATGTCGGTAAGGGTATATGCCCTCTTCCGGTCTGCTGCAAGCAGGGTGTCTCCCATCTTCTCTCCGGTCTCAAAATACCATCCCTTGCCCCTGGGATTAACGCCGGCATCCTCCCATATATCAAGCTCTCTCATGTTCGTGCCGGAATCATCACCCCTGGAGACAAAGGGAGAGCCTGTCCCGGAAACAAGCACGAATGCCTCTGACGCACTATCCAGCCCTTTTATCCCGGCGGGATCGTCTTCAGGCCCCACTATCACAAAATCATTATGCATGACAGCCCTCCTGTTGACACCATAACCCCCTGCAACAAACTTTTCCTCTCTGAAAGGATCATGGACAAAGAGCAGGTCCACCTCTCCCCTTTTTGCGATCCTTATCGCCCTCCCCGTTCCCACGGCAATAATTTCGACCACAACATTATGGTCGGAGTATTTCTCGTAAGCAGGGACCAGGACGTTAAAGAGGCCGGAATTTTGAATGCTGCTGGTTGATGCGATAACCAGCCCTCTCTTTTTGATATCCATAGGTAAAGATAAGGCTTATCAGCATTGAAAGTCAAACTCCTTTTATTCATTGCTTTAATGAATTTTTTTCATCTGTTCTTCATGAGATTTACTGATTTCCAGCATGAAATTTTTGCGCAGGAAATACAGGGCGTTAAGGCCCAAGCCCTTTTACGGCATCGCCCAGATGATTCAGGAGAAGGTGATTAGCTGACAGGAAAATATCGAGATGCCCGCCATCAAATGTGACCAGTTTCACGTTCAACCCCCTCTGCCTCAGCTTCTGCACAGCAGCCGTTCCCTTGTTAAACGCTACGACCCGATCTCTCTTGCCGTGGAAGGCTATTACCCTTGCCCCATTGTCATCCGATAACATTTCGGTCGTCATTAGATCTCCGGACAATCTGCCCGCCACGGGAAATATGTACGAAAACTGGTCCGAATGAAAGGCGGCCAAATAATAGGCGATGTAGGCGCCGGCAGAGAAGCCAAGCAAGATCGGCCTTCCCTCTGTAGGGAAGCGCTCCAGCAACACAGGTACTGCATCAGCCAGGGCATCGCCACATTCACTCAGCCCTTTGGTATCCACCGGCCACCCGCGGCCGCTTAAGCTTGCCCCGGGGAAACCGATCGGCCCTTTTACCACAATAAAACGGGCCGGATAGTCGAAATCCTTCAGCAATGTATCAAAAAAATTATCCGGCGTATCTCCCTGACCATGAAGTGCGATGATCATAGGCAGGACATCAGAGGAACCACCATTACCGCTGACTCGGATAATATACTCAAACTCCTGGTCCGACAAAGGTCCCTTAACAGTGGGGGGCACCCACCACCAGTAGAGCATACCGGCGAACAGGACAAACAGCAGGACTACAACCGGCTTTTTCATATCAATCCCTCTCTTAACACCTTAAGGTCTCAATCCTGCCTCCATAATACAGGATCTCAATACCATGGAAGCTTATTTCAGTTTATCTGCCGATGCAGGTAATTTTCTCCGGACAGATCTGGCTGTCTCTGCTGTATTCCGGACAGATGATCGCGACCGGTTATTACCTGCCGGAAACAGATTTTTCCTTGACAGCAGATTCTCTGTATGTTAAACATGTTATCACATACAACTTAAAACATCACAGTATAACAGGAGGTGAGGACATGAGGAAATATTTAGCGCCCATGATCATATCGGTGTTTATGGTTATCACAGCGGCATCGGTTACACCACCGGCATCCGCGATGCAGGGAGACATGGAAGACAACCCCGGCTTTACCGTCTCTCGCATGGTCATAGCTGAGGGCATTGATGACAGGGAGCCGGTCGGCACTGCCGAAACATTTTCGTCCGATACCGAAAAGGTTTACTGTTTTATCGAGGCAAGGGATATAACAGAGGACACAACTGTCAGCTTTGTCTGGTACTTTGATGAAAAAGAGATGGCAAGGATTGATCTCCCGTTAAAAAAGGGCTGGAGATGGCGTACCTATACGAGCAAGAAACTGGCGGGATTACAGGGGAAGTGGAGAGTAGAACTTGAAGATACCGACGGGAACCTTATTGATCTGGTTGAATTTGAGGTGCGCTGATTACTACAGGTGAATAACGGGAATGCACCCGGTAATCCAGGGCCTCTTCATGTTAATCCCGGCGATGCATAAAAGTCATATTGTAATCTTATCTTCCCTGTAGCACCTGAAGCCCGAAGACCGCGCCGCCCCAGAGTCCGCTGTTTTCATCCTTAATGAGAAATACAGGTATTTTTTCGAGCAGGGGGGCAAGCGTGTCGGATTTCCGGAACTCTGTTCCGAAAACTTCATGAGTAACGAGTTCAGAGGTTTTGGCGGCCACGCCTCCGGCGATATAAAGACCACCGAGCGACAGGGTTTCAAGCGCGTAATTGCGGCAGGCCCTTCCATAAAACCTGGATGCCCATTCAAGCGTATCAGGATTACGCACAATGTTTCCTGCTACTTCATGCGGTTCCATCTTTTCTCCGGTCAGAAACTGGTGGACATAGCTTAATCCCCTGCCTGAAACAACCTTATTATTCGTTATATACGTATCTCCCAGTTCCTTCAGCAGGAATTCCTGAAACTCGGTTTCACGACCGGGCAAAAAGGGGAAGTTCGCGTGTCCTCCCTCGGATGGAATCGCGATGTAACCACCTCTTCCGTCAGGCATCAGGGCCGCCTTTCCAAGAGCGGTTCCGGCGCCTATAACGGCCTTTGCCGCATCCGGCGATGCAACACCTTCAAGCACCAGTTCCGCTGCTTCAGCCACGGGAGACTGGCAGGCAAAGGCCTGGGCGATAAAGTCATTAATCAGCGCGGACTTCCTGAAGCCGAAATCTCTTTCAGCTCCGGATATATCTATATCCCAGGAGATGAAGGGAGGCGCGCTCCTCACGCCGTTTTCGACAGGGCCTGCAACGGCTATCACAACCATATCCGCCTCCCCGGGTTTAAGGGACATTCCGATCTCATTGACGTTATGAATCAGCTGGCCAAAAGACCCGAAATCAGTAGTCTTTAGCCAGGAAGTCTCCCGCAGAGAGAGCCTGCCGGTCCGGTCCGCCCCGAAAACAGCGAACCTGCTGTTAGTCCCACCAATGTCAGCAGTAAAAATATTATGCATTTTTACCTTCCCGTTTCAGTAAATTTTCCCGCATACAGGACGGGGCTTCAAAAAAGATTAACTGCATGGAGTCTGCTTATTAAAAAATAACCAGGCCGTCATTCCCGTGGTTTTTTGAACGGGAATCCTCTCTTTTCAGCAAGTTCCGGATGCCCGCGATTAAAGACCGCCGATCGGGGTCAAGGGCAGACTTCGGGCATAGCAATAATTAAAAACAGCAATTCATAAACAGGCTCTACTTATTCCCGGGCCTTATCAGATATTTCCAGTGCCCGGATCCTGTCATGAGATCAGCTCTTCATTGATTTTTATATCTAACTGCTCCTTAAACCCCTCGATATAAGCCTTCACCGCCTTGGCCTTCGTATCCTTTGAGATGGCCGTTCTTATTGCTTTCAGAGTATCTTCGTCCATTGAGGCGCCATCAAATTCAGTTTCCGTAGTACCAGCCGAAAGTTCTATCAGCCGCCCTGTTTTCTGGACCGCAAGTTCTTCTCTCCTGGCTGACGCGAACGAGCCGGATGTCATCTTGTTGTATTTCAATATTCTCTGATAGATATCTTCATTGAAGACCCCGTCTTTAAAAAATGACGGGTCATATATTATGGCTTCGTTTATTTCAGCATCGCTTACTGTAATTCCGAATTTGCGGGCGGCTATAAGCAGCACCTTTTTATCTATAAGTGAATTCAGCACGTTCTTTTTAAGGTTTTGCTGCATCGCTTCATCGACGTTCGTCTTGTAAACATCTCTGTATAACTTCAGAGTGTTATAGTAGGCCCGCCGGTATTGATCGTCTCTTATCTTATATTTGCCCACCTCGGCCACTACTTCGGAACTGCCGTTGTTATTGCTCCCCACACCCCAGAAAAGAAACGAAAGTATGATGATAAAAAAAAGAACATAAAAATACTTTGCATGCTGCCGCATTGTCTTAAGCATCTATTTAATACCTCCCTGAAAAATAATCGTCCAGAATCTTTCTATGATCAAAAGCAATCTCGCCGGGAAGATTGTCTCTGTTAAAGACAGCCACTTCAGCCGCATCATCACCGGCTTCGGCCTCGCCTGAAGCCGCTGCGATGAATACCGTCGAGACGGTATGCATCCGGGCGTCCCTGCCGGGGTCGGAGTAACTATGGAACTGCCTGATAAGGGTTACATCCAGACCCGTCTCTTCCCGGGCTTCACGTACCGCCGAATCCTCCAGGGTTTCCCCGTATTCGACGAAACCACCGGGCAGGGCCCATCCTTCCGGAGGGTGCTTTCTCTTTATCAAAACGATTCCGTCATTGTATTGTATTATTGTATCTACAGTCGGAACCGGGTTTCTACGGTCAGTGCTGGCTTTCAATGCGTGTATCTATTTCTTTCTCGGGGACTATCGTGGATACTGCATGTT
>JAYWMP010000098.1:0-3580 GCA_035873255.1 Nitrospirota bacterium | reverse complement strand
TCAGGAATCCAAAACATTATTCAGAATAAAACAATCGCTAAAATACCGGTTGGCAATAAAAAGTACCGTTAAATCAGGCAGATAGGCAAAAAAACTTTGCTGGCCGTGACCGTCTGTTTCCGATCGCTCAGACGACCACGGGAACCTCAAAATAAAATCCTGAAAAAATGATAAACCATTCAGAATAAAAAGGTATAATTAGAGAGAAAATATTTTCCCTCTAACCCTCAGGACGGATGAGCGGGCAGGACTTATAACCCTGCCGGCTCCTGATAATAAATTTTATATTTTTGAAAGGAGTTAATGAACGGGAAATGGAAGATCTCAAAACATCCGAAACCTGGCGTGTCTTCAAAATTCAGTCGGAACTTGTTGATGGGTTTGAAACCCTGCACGGCCTCGGCCCTGCTGTGACCATCTTCGGCAGTTCAAAGCTTATGCCCGGCAACAAATACTATGAGGACGCGGTTACAGTGGCAAAGATGCTTGCAAATGACGGCTTTGCCATAATTACGGGCGGAGGTCCCGGCATCATGGAAGGCGCAAACAAAGGCGCCAAAAAAGGCAAGTCCCAATCTGTCGGCCTTAATATAGATATACCGGCTGAACAGGCACCGAACATATACCAGGACATCTCCCTCTCTTTCAGGTATTTTTTTATCAGAAAACTGATGTTCATTAAATATGCCACCGCGTACGTAATCTTTCCGGGAGGCTTCGGCACAATGGACGAGCTATTCGAAGCCTTGACTCTTTCACAGACCAAAAGAATAGACTCATTCCCCATAATACTCTATGGATCTGATTACTGGAAGGGACTGGTGGACTGGCTGAAAAAAACACTGGTGGCTCAGGGTACCATAAACAGAGAAGACCTGGCGCTGTTCTCCATGGTCGACAGCCCGGAAGACGTTCGCTTTCTTGTCAAGGAGCATTTCAGGGTCTTTGGCGGTATCAAACCTGAACGCAAACCCAAACCTGAACCCGGAAGAATAAAGAAAACGGAATAATTCCAGGACCGCCTCAATGGTCTTGCAGGCATAGAGAAAAGCAGTCTTCTATTAACAGCCTGTTCAGGAAGTTTGTATGGAGGAATTCGATGGTTAAATTCAGCGGTATTAACCACCTTGCAATGGTGACAGGTGATATGGACGCCACTATCCGTTTCTGGAGAGACCTGCTCGGCATGAGGTTGATTTCCGGATTCGGGAAACCGGGTTACAGACAATACTTTTTCGAAATAACAGAAAACGATATGATCGCTTTTTTTGAGTGGCCAGGGGTAGAGTCAGCCCGGGAAAAAGAACACGGCAGACCGGTAAAGGGACCTTTTATCTTTGATCATGTCTCCTTTGGGCTGGAAAACGAAGATGACCTATGGGAACTGAAAGACAGGCTTAATGCCGCGGATATATGGGTATCCGAGGTTATCAACCTGGGATTTATTCATTCGATTTACACCTTTGATCCAAGCGGCATCCCTGTCGAATTCAGTCATTATACAGAGGGGACCGATATACATAAAAACCCAATTATGACGGACTCCATGCCTTCTGAAGTTGCCCGGGAAGGGCCGGAGCCCCGTGCTGATAAATGGCCCTTACCAGCAAAAACAACGCCTCTGTCGGACCGCAGAGTTTATCCCGGCGACGGAAGCGAGTTGTTCCAGGGAGGGCGATAGTATTTCCCCTGGGGACGATTAAAACTGAAAAAAAGATGAAAGACATATGGCCGGGAATTTAAATCCCGGATGTTCTCAGAGCTCAAGCATGCTTTTACCCTTGTTTTCAAGTGAATACCATACAGAGAGATAATCCCTTATCTGTCTGGTTATCAGAAAATTACTTCTTATATATTCCTTGCCTTCCACTCCCATCCTTTTCGCCATTGCCGGATTTGTAAGGATCTGCCTTATCCTGAATGCCGCCCCTTCCACTGAATGGACAAGGAACCCCGTAACACCATGTACGATCTGTAACGGTATTCCACCAGTAGCACCCCCGATTATCGGTTTCCCCTTCCACATGGCTTCAGAGACCGTCAGGCCGAATCCCTCCTTCAGGGATTTCTGAAGAATAACGTCGGCTATTCGCTGCAGTGCGTTTATGTCCTTATCACTAAAGGGCGGCAGTAAAAGGACATGAATATCAGGGTCGGAAGCCGCGTGTTCTCTCACTTCCGCTAATACGGCCTCCCCTTCCGGGTCGTCTGTAGCCGGACTTCCCGCGAGGATCAATATGCAGTCATTATATCTCTTTACGATTCTGTAAGCTTCAATTACGCCTATGGGATCTTTAAACCTGTCGAATCTCGATACCTGGAGGACTATCGGCCTGTCCACGGGTATTTGCAGTCTCTCGATGGTCTCGTCAATCTCCTCTTTTGTCAATTCCCTGTTCTTTTCGCTCAGAGGGTCGATGGAAGGAGGGATAATAAATTCATCTATAGGCATCGCTTTCGCGAACTTCGCGACGGAGAAGACAGCGGCATCATATTTTTCACAGTATTTTTTGAGATAATCGCAGACTTCCTGGATCGGATTCGCGACATCGATATGGCAGCGCCATATCCACTTTCCGTTTTTCCGGAAGTCGATAAGCGGCACCGGCTGCGGGTCGTGGATCAATACCGCATCCGCCTCAAGATCGAGTCGTTTAAGGTTCCTTCTATTGACCTCGAAATGATACCGCCACATCTCATCCGTGATCTCTTCGGCATTGCCCTGCAGCGTATTATGCAGTTTTTTCGTTATTTCATAGAATTTTTCGTCACCTTCCAAAACTTCCCATCTCGTCTTCACGCCGAGTTCATTCAGCATGGGTATCATCCTGTGCAATATTTCGGCTACTCCGCCCCCTTCACGGGTGGAATTCACATGAAGAAAGGTCCTGCCCTCCAGTTTTTTGCAGATTTTCTGTAAAAGCAGCAGATCACCCTTTGGGGCCACTCCAATATAATCACTGAGCATTATTGTATAACCTCCATTTCCTTCCTGACTTCAGCCTCCACCGCATCCACGATATGTTCTCTTATGCCCTCTATGCTGTGCATAAAGGGATCGATCGCCTTCAATTTCTCAACAAGTTCATGCTTGCCGAGGACCTGCTCTATCCATAACGAGAAATCGTCGAAACCGCTTCCCAGTCGATATCTCGCCTCGTAAAAATGGTAGTATATACATCCCGGATCCACGTATTTTATCGCGATCAGGAACTGGGCGAGGTTTTCAACCCTGACGCCGACGGGAAAAACAACTATTATAGACTCATTAAAATAAAATTCTTCTCCGTGGATCGCCTCCCTCGGCTCCGGGAAGCTTTCGAGGTAGTTGTCTATTATCTTCAGCAGGTTGTTTCTGACGCCGCTCATCTCTTTGAAATCATACGGATCCAGGTTTGAAAGCTGCTCTGAAAGCGCCCTTTCCTCCAGGCTCTCTCCGGCCCAATGGGCGAAGTCATTGGTATATTCGAGGATATGGCCTTTTAAAAAATACTGGTAAGTATGATGAAATATGCATGCATCGCTTGCAGTAGATAAAATATCCCACAGTACACGCAGGGTTTTTGCTTTTTTTCCGGGG
>JAYWMP010000036.1:0-11251 GCA_035873255.1 Nitrospirota bacterium | reverse complement strand
TGGAATTCAACACCAGCAAGGAGGGTGTTTAAGTTGTCCGGTCCTAATTCCTGGTCCCATATGAGGTTGTAATCCGCGAGGTAGTTTTCATCCTGGTAATAATAGGGCTTCCCGTCACCTTTGTCATAGACCGGGACAATATCGCCCTTGTTATAATAATTGACCCAGTCGAGTGTGAAATTATCGACCGGAGCGACAATACTTCCAAGGTATCCGTCATCCTCATCCAGACCTTTTTTCCTGTGTTTATAGTAGCCAAGCGTAAGGGTTTGCTTAACTTTGCCGGTAATTTTATGGTGTATCTTAATGCTTCCATTATAGTAATCCGATGCGGATAGAGAGTTTGGATCAGGCAACTGGAACGACCACCACGGCGTTGAGGGAGAGTCAGCGGCATATGACTCACGAAGTTCGGCATAGTTGAATTCCGACCCGGTATACATAAAAGACCCGTCAATATTAAACGAATCACTAAACTTATAACCCAGGTTTAAATTGGAAGAGAAATCCTTAAAGTATTCATACTCATGTACACCTCCGCTGTCAGTGTACCCCGAATATAATGAATAACTCAGCTTATTGGCTGAACCCCTTACAGAAGCATAACCTTTTCTCCAGTCCAAAGATCCTGCTTCACCACCGACCTTGATTGCCGGTTCTTTTGCGCCCTTTTTTGTCGTAATGACAATAACACCGGCAGAGGTGTTTGAACCATAAATAACAGCCTGTGGTCCTCTCAGAATTTCGATTTTTTCGATGATTTGAGGATCAATTTGACCCAGAAGATTGCCGACGCCGCCCCTCATTGCGCCGTTCACTTTGACCCCGTCAATAACAACAAGGAAATGTCCCTGGCCAAAGCCTCTCATCTTCGGATAGTTGAACTGGCCTGGGCCGCCAGCCTGTTTGAATTCAACACCCGGCACCGATCTCAGGATTTCCGTAAAATCCGTGAAATTGTTTTTCTCTATCTCATCGGCGGTAATCACTGTCACGGAATCGGTTAAATTTTCAATCTTCTTCTCAATCTTGGTGCCAGTAACAACGATCTCTTCCAGTGAAGTCACATCATCATCAGCGGACGCTGAAACGCCAAAGGATAAAACACCGGCAGTAAGTAAGGCGTAATACATAAAACGTGATATCTTCATTCTTTTTCCTCCCGCGAGAAATTTTTATTTTTTTGGTCTGGACAGGTCTTCCGGCTCGGGGCAAAAATGAGTTACGGGTTACGAAGTTATAAATCAAACCGTTTCTCTTTCCTACTCACCCACCTTCCCGCCATGGTGTTACCCATGACAGTGGCTTTTTTCGGGTTTTCGTTCCCTTCACGGCTGCGGGGCAGCGGGGGATTCTCACCCCTCTTCCCTGACATCCAGCCTTGTGGTCAAAACATCTTTTATAAACTGTTTACAATTCCTGTTTCTCTCACCTCCTTTACCGTCAGATTCAGCCAGGAGTCATCAGATCCTCCTAAAACTCATAACCGGCACCTAAAAGCAGGGTCCCGGAAGGAGCAAGGAGCGGGGAGACCATCTCCGGAAAAACCATCCTCATCCAGGGCGCCTGATAATAAGTCACGGTCCGCCTTTATCATCAACTTTAATAAAACCTCATCAACTCCATTGATCTCCTGAGACGCTCAAGAAAAAAATACGGTATCTCTTCATAAAAACCGAGGCTCTTCGGGAAAGATAATCCCTCATAACCGGCTGTAACCCAGTCCACCTCAAGGCCCGTCTCTTCAAGGGCTGTTCTGTAGCTGTTATTTTCACTGATGAGGTCTTCTTCCACATGAAGTCCGGCCACATACATGAAGGGAATTAGCCTTGCCCTTTGCCATCCCTGCCTTGCCCCCCGGACCTTTTTTAAGACGCCTTCCCTGCCCGGCATACCTTCTATGGTAGAGAAAAAAACATTGTCATACCGGTGTGACAACAGATTGTCGAGGCCCATGCAGACTATATTTGCAGGGTCTGAGGCAAGGGGTGTGCCGTGCGCCACTACCATGTTGATACCTTCTTCCGAAGACAGGAAGTCCATCGAAACAATATCCAGCACATCCTCAACAAAGCGCCATCTGTGCAGGAGGGTCTCACCCATTATTGTCCTGAAACCGGGGAAGTTCCGACATACCTCCAAAAGCATCTGATATTCGGTGCCCGGAAATACATGCAGTGGCTGCACCACCACCTTTCTGTACCCCTCTGCCTCCAGGGAGGCAAGCGCCTCTGTCACACCGGGATGACCAGTCTTTTCCCTGATTATCTAGGATGTATACGCCCAGCGGGTCTCAACTCCGCTGAATTCTTTTTCTACCAGGTTGTCAAAAATGCTGTAAACAGCTCCCCCCCGGCTGCTCGTTCCAAAGGCGGCAATAAGAATTGCCGGGGCATCCCTGAGTCTCCTCTTCCTGAGTTTTTTCTCTTTCATAAGTCATTTATCTCTATCCGCAGAGATAGGCATCACAATAGACACCGCTCCGGCAGAGCAGTTTTACCGTCTTTGAAGTCTCTTTGACCAGCCTGTCCATGGGATTTAATATCGCGGCATCAAGCCCGGCGCCGGTCATCACCCCAAGGACGGTACTGTTGATAACATGCGCGTTCTTTTTCCTGAGCCCCTGTGAGATATTACTCAGTCCCACCAGGGTGTTTACTCCGGGAATCATCTCCTTAAAGGCATGAATGCTTCTGACTGCATTAAGCAGAGCATCGGGACTCAATACGAATGAGGTGAGAACAGGGTCCATATATATGTCTGAAACATCAATGCCCCGGCGTACCGCCTGTTCAGCAATCTCGACGGCTATCACACACTTGCTGTCCATGCCTTCCGCATATCCCTTCCCTGGCACGGTCATGCCGATAATACGCGCGTCGAACTCACCAGCCAGATCAATCAGTCTGGCCATCCTTTCCCCGTCACCCGTAACACCGTTTATTATCGCCCTGCCTTTATGCACCGCGAGCCCGGCCCGGATAATCTCCGGTGTTCCGTTAAGACAGAGAGGCACATCAACATACTGCTGAACAAGCATAACCAGCTCCTTCATAATCGCCTCTCCATTCCTGAGATCGGGACCGAGATTTATATCCAGTACATCCGCCCCTGATTCCACCTGTAAAATGGCAAAACTGACTATGGGAGACAGGTCCTCCGATACTATACCCTCATAAACCCCCGCATTCAGCACATTTATCTTTTCACCTATGACCAGCATAATTGTTTTGTTCCTCCTTTGAGATATTCCTGATGCCGTATCTTCTGAATCCGGAAAGATTTCCGTAAAGGTGTTCAATATTCATGTCCAGGGGGGAAAGGTCTTCCCTGCAATCCGTATATGGCTTAAAGGCCTGAAGAAAGTAGTTCTCCACCTTCATTAATTGCAGCTCCATTATCATCTCGGCAACATCACCACCCCCGAGCCCACTGAAGAGGGTCGTCCTCATCTCGTAAGGTATGCCGCTTCCTGTTATGACGTTAACGGACCTGATAATCTCCACTGTCTCCACCCCGGCCCCGGCGATACGGTGATACATCCTGATCGGGGCCTTGTAGTCCATGGCAATATAGTCGATCAACTCTGCTTTCAGCAGTCCTTCAAGCCTCTCGGGATTTGAGCCATTGGTATCGAGTTTTACAAAAAACCCCATCTCCCTGACCGCCCGGATAAAAACCTCCAGACCTTCCTGCAGAAGGGGCTCGCCACCTGTTATAACCACACCATCTATCAACCCCATCCTGCGCGAAAGGAAAGACAGCAGGTCTTCTTCCCGCATGGGCTGATTGAATAAAGCAGGATAAACAAGCCCCGGGTTATGGCAATAGAGACACCTGAAATTACAGCCCTGTGTAAAGACAACGGTGCTGATCTTTCCCGGATAATCTATTAAAGAGAACTTATGAAGGCCTCCCGTCCTCATACCAGGACAAACTCCTTCCGTATCCTGAACTCTGCTTTCTTGCCCCTGTTCCATTGTTTTACCGGTCGCAGGTAGCCGACTATCCGGGAGTATACTTCCGTATCTTCATGACAGCGGGGGCACTCACCGTGTTCACCCGCAATGTATCCATGCCCCGGACAGACGCTGAAAGTAGGGGTTACGGTGAAATATGGCATACGGTAGTTTTCACAGACCCTGCGGACAAGTCCTTTCAGGGCGGTTGTATCGTCTATTCTCTCTCCCGCAAAAAGATGCAGGACCGTCCCGCCCGTGTACTTCTGCTGAAATTCATCCTGATAATCCAGCACCTCAAAAATATCATCGCTAAAGTCCACCGGCAGCTGTGTGGAGTTTGTATAAAACGGCTCCATCCTGCTGTCGTGGTATTGCATCTCATTGGCGCAGACCATTGCCGGAAACCTCTCCTTATCCAGCATTGCCAACCTGTACGACGTCCCCTCTGCCGGTGTAGCCTCGAGGTTATAATTATTGCCGGTCTCCTCCTGAAACTCCATCAGTTTTTTCCTCATGAAGTCCATAACTCTGAGTGTAAAGGCGTGTCCCTGCCGTGAAGCGATTCCACTGCCAAAGAGGTTCAGGCATGCCTCGTTCATTCCTATAAGACCGATTGTAGAAAAGTGGTTCTTCCAGTATTCATTAAACCTTTCCCTGACACTTCTCAGGTAGTATTTCGCATAAGGGTAAAGATTGCCGTCTGTAAACTTCTCCAGGACCTTTCTCTTTTTCTCCAGGCTCTCCCTGGCCAGGATCATCAGCCGTTGCAGGAGAGTCATGAACTCATCCTCGTCTTCAGCTGAATATCCGAGCCTCGGCATATTGATTGTGACCACGCCGATAGAGCCTGTAAGTGGATTCGCCCCGAAAAGACCGCCCCCTCTCTTCTGCAATTCCCTGTTATCGAGTCTCAGCCTGCAGCACATGGAGCGGGCATCCTCCGGCTTCATGTCCGAGTTTATAAAGTTGGAGAAGTAAGGAATCCCGTATTTGGCGGTCACCTCCCACAAAATATTCAGGTTAGGATTCTCCCAGTCAAAATCCCTGGTTATATTGTAAGTCGGGATCGGAAAGGTAAAGACCCTTCCCTTTGCATCACCCTCCAGCATGACCTCGAGAAAGGCCCTGTTGAACATATCCATCTCTTCCTGGAACTCCCTGTATTTCACATCCTGCAGCCTGCCACCGATAACAACAGCCTGGTCGGCAAAATTCCCCGGGACCGTTAAGTCAAGGGTGATATTGGTGAACGGGGTCTGGAACCCGACTCTTGTGGGGACATTAATATTAAATATAAACTCCTGCAGTGCCTGCTTGACCTCCCTGTAGTTCAACCTGTCGTATCTTATAAAGGGGCTCAGAAGGGTATCAAAATTTGAGAATGCCTGCGCACCGGCGGCCTCTCCCTGGAGGGTGTAGAAGAAGTTCACAACCTGTCCGAGGGCGCTGCGGAAATGTTTGGCGGGACTGCTCTCTATCTTGCCTGACGCACCCTTAAACCCCTGCATCAGGAGGTCAAAGAGGTCCCATCCGACACAATAGACGGAAAGGATATTCAGGTCATGAATATGGAAATCACCATCAAGATGCGCATGCCTGATCTCGGGGGGGTATATCCTGTTAAGCCAGTAGATTTTGCTGATATCAGAGGAGATATAGTTGTTCAGACCCTGGAGAGAAAAGGCCATGTTGCTGTTTTCATTGACCTGCCAGTCAAGCTGCTCCAGGTAATGGTCTACAAGGTCAATATCCGCCTTCGTGGTAATCTCTCTGGTCCTGGCATGCTGCTCCCTGTAGAGTATATACGCCTTGGCGGTCCCGCGATAGACAGAGGACAGCAGGACCTCCTCCACGATGTCCTGAATCTCCTCAACAGCAGGGACCCTGTCGCCGATAACCTGCTGTGAGAGAACCAACACCTTCAGGGTCAACTTTATTGCGGTATCGCCGCCAAACTCACCGGTGGCCGCTCCCGCCTTTGTAATCGCGTTTGAAATTTTTTCTGTATTGAAACTAACTGCCTGTCCGTCTCTCTTCCGGATACTCTTAAACATAATTCCTCACCTCCATGTCGGAAGACTATAAGTTTTTTGTTCTTTCTGTCATGTCTGGTCTGATATAAAAACAGGGCCATCAAGTTCAGACAGGGAACATCGCACGAAACCTAACTTCAACTTCCGGGGAGTTTCAAGGGATTTTCAGATGCAGAACAAATTCCGGGACATGGAAGGAACAGACGAGCGTCCTTCTTTTAGAAATAAAATCATTCACGGGATTACACCTCCCTCGAGGAATTTATCGATGGATGGGTCTTCCGGCTCTGGGCATTAATTCTCGTCTGCGAGTTTTCCTACTCACCCACCTTCCCAGTCGTTATGACCAGTGGTATTCCGGGCTTTCGTTCCCATCACGGCTGCGGGGCAGCAGGGGGTTTTCACCCCTTTCCATGACAACCATCTGCACCTGTGAAAAAATTCAGCAGGCACGAATTTATTATAAGCATATTTCTTTTTTGGATGTCAAGCTTTGCGGGTTAAGTGGGTCATTATCACAGGAAGCGCGTTCACGCGCCCGGTGTCGGGATTTGCGGCGTCCTCAATTACAGGGGTCCGATCCTGCCTGCTTCGATTTTATATAGCTTGTCAACCGCATCCTTTAAAAAACCGTGATCATGAGTGATAATGATATACGTATCAGCGTATTTTTCGAGGCACACGAGAAATCTCTCCGTAGTCGCCTCATCGAGTCCGGAGGTAGGCTCATCAAAGAGATAGCACTCAGGATTCATCGCCATTACCGTGGCAAGGGCGACGAGTCTCTTCTCACCTCCCGAAAGCCGGTGTATGACCTTTTTCTCAAAACCCTTCAGCCCCAGCCTCTCGCAGGTCTCCCGGACAATGGCCTTTGCCTCGTTGTGGGACTTGCCGAGATTAAGTGGCCCGAATGCTATATCTTCCTCAACGGTCGGACAGAACAGTTGATCTTCAGAGTCCTGGAACAGCAGGCCGATCTTCCGTCTGACCTCAAGGAAATCTTTTTCATTTTCCCTTGATTCGCCAAAGACTTTTATCACCCCGGCCGCTGGTTTCAGCAGTCCCATAATCAGGTAAAAAAGTGTGCTCTTGCCTGCGCCGTTCGGGCCGACAAGACCGACTCTCTCACCCTTTTTCAACGAGAAATTCAGATCATTAAATATCCTGCCGCCGTCTGAATAACCGAAACTCAAATCCCTGATTTCTATCAATCAACCCTCACATAACATATATCATTACGAGTGTGACCACACTCATCAGCAGCCCGAATATTATATCACTTTTCCTTAAACTGAAATGATCTATCACAGGGAATCTCCCCGTAAATCCCCGGCAAAGCATCGCGCTGTAAATCCTCTGCGCCCGCTCATAACTGCTCACAATCAACATTCCAACAAGATACGCATAGGATTTATAGGTATGGAGATTTGTTCCCGGTTTGAAGGAGCGGATTAGCATCGCCCTTTTTAACCTGGTGAATTCTTCATGCAGGACACTTATGTACCTGTAGAAAAAAAAGAACAAGTGTACCAGCTTATTCGGCGCCTTCAGATGGACAAAGGCATGGGCAAGAGAAAACACCTCCGACGTGCCGAGAATTGCAATAGTCGCCAATACAATGGCATTGGTTTTCATTGTGATGGAGAGGACATAGAGAACTCCTTCTCCTGATGCGGCGAACGGGCCTATACTGAACAACTCTTCACCCGGATAACTGAAAGGTATAAACAACCAGAGCGTGAGGACAAAGATATTGACTACAATAAGCCTGCTCAGAAGTTTTTTCATATTTAATTCCGCGATGACCGCCATAATCGAAGAAACCACAATGCCGGTTATCGGAATTTCGAGACCTTGTGAAACGGCGATAACAATGACATATGGTATAAAAGTCAGAAACTTGACCCGTGGGTCAAGCCTGTGGAAAAGAGATTTTCCTTCTGCAAATTCTTCAAGATGCACCCCTATCTCCTCCTGCTTTTGAAATACATTACTATTCCCATCAGTCCCAGGATGTATCCGATTCCACCCAGTATTTCACTTATACCCGGTCTGGATGAGGACTCCTGTATCTGAAGAAGAATATTTTTTATCGGCCTGAGCTTTTTTTCCAGCGTCCTGTCAACGATCGCCTCTATCTCCGAAGATGACAATCCCTGATGAGTGGCAGGCACGGCGCCGGTAGTCTCCGGAATTTGAGGACCTCTTTCCGTAATCCGTTCTCTATCTTCCGACTCCTGACTTCTGACCTCCACCTTCGATATGCCCATCGCCTCTCTCACCTCATTCTCACTGATAGTATAGTCATTTTTATGTCCCATGCTTGCGGTAATCACAAGCTTGAGCGGTGCAACTTCCGGAATTTTAAAGGACGCCTCACCCTTTTTATCGGTCTTCACCTCAAGAAGCTTTTTCCCGGACCCGGCATCAAAGACCTCTATCCGTGAGTTTTTAGCTTTTGAGCCATCGACAAAGTATCCTTCCGCAAATACCTCCCCGGCTTCCGCATATGCGTATATACTGACCTTGTGGGCTGAGGCGGTTGACTGGGTAAAATGTAAAATTACAAATACAAATATAAGGACGGATGTCAGTTTGAATTTATTCATTTTCCTACCTCCAGCACTTCAGGTTTTACTTTCTTCAAAAATATAACACAGAAGGCGGTGATGACGCCCTCTATCACCATCACGGGCAGATGCGCAAGCAGTATGAGTTTTGCAACATTCAAAAACGCCTCCCCCGTGCTTACAAGACTGACGGCGATTAATAGTGACCCACCTCCCACACCAAGTCCACCCGCCAGGAACCCCGCCGCCGCCACCGCCGCAAAGTGATTTTTACTTCTGATAATATGGTTAAAGAGATAATAAGAAAGCACGGCGGGCGCGGCCATATTAAACGTATTGACTCCAAGCACGGTAAAGCCGCCAAACTGAAACAGCAGCGCCTGAAGCGTAAGTGCTACCAGAATAGCGGGAAATGCCATCCATCCCAGCAGCACCCCCACAAGTCCGTTAAGCACAAGGTGCACACTCGAAGGCCCCAGAGGAATATGTATCAGCGACGCGACAAAAAAGGCGGATGAAAGCACCGCCACCTCCGGTATCTTTTCGTAATCCATCTTCTTCAGTCCTAATGCGACACCGCCTGCCGCAAGGGCAGCGCCCGTCAAAAGGACGGGCGCTGAAAGGACCCCTTCCGATATATGCATCTTATTTCATCTCCCTTGTCCTGACCCATAGCAGGGCGCCGATTTCGACTGGATACTCCCCGCCATCATGTTCCAGCTTATATCCGGCAGTGCTGAGGGCGGCAAACCCCCACCACCCGGCCCTAGGCATCGCATAGGTGAATACGCCATTTCCATCGGCCTTTATTACCTGTGTTATATAAGGCTCCGCTGGGGACTTTATCTTTCCGTCTTCATTATAGTATTCCACCTCCACCTCCGCGTGCGGCGCCGGCTTGCCATCCACCTTTACCACTCCCTGAAAGACATTGCCCGCCCATAATCCATAAGGCCTGGTAAGCGGAACTATCTCTGTCTTCAGCCCCAGCTCGGAATCCCATCCGTCCTCAAGTCCAAGGGCATTCACGATGACCTTTGTGTAATGTATTATATAGGTCTCCTCGGCGGGCTCCCAGTACGGTGCGGGCTCAACAAAAAAAACCTTGTCTCCCGGACGCCTGATTCTGTACGTAGTCTCCCATGTGGTAAATCCCTTCACCTCTCTCTTTTTAAGTGTCTGGAGAAGGTCTGTTTTTTTTCCGCCGTCCAGCACTCCGAACGCCTTCGGCTTTTCCATATTCATATACTGTCCTTCAAAAGGATGTATAAACTTGACCTGAAGGGTGATCTTCTTATTGTCTTCCTTTGAGACGATGTCATCAGACGGAATAACCATCCCGAAATGCGCGGACGAAAGAGACACAGAGACTGTTATTATCAATACCACCAATGCCGTTTGAAACATGATTTTTTTCATTTGAATACCTCCTTTTTCGATTTGTTGCGTGTTTTTTCCTGTTAGAAGCTTAATCCAAGCCTCGCTAGAAACTCGTTGTTTTTATCGATAGAGTCAGTGATTTCCCTGTATTTCGTCAGCCGGAATTCAGCCGCTATATAAGCTGTCAGCCCGCTTTCTTCGTCATAATAGAACGAATATCCGGTTCCGGCGCTGTAACGGTTATCAACCGTCCATGTCCCTGCTCCCTCCGCCATCCCGTCATCATCAAAATGTTCATATCTGACCGCGAACTCAAGGGGCCCGCTCATTTCGCGCCCCCTGCTTTCCGCAAGCAATACGTCCCCCGTGATTTGCTTTTTTCTTAATACAACCTCATAGGCCACGGCAATGGAAAACATGCCTTCCTTATATTCCCGACCTGCTCCATCGTATTTTTCGCGACTCAGCGCCTTCATATATTCTGCGTCTATCCGGATATTTTTCAGTCCCGGGGGGATGAAACTGAATCCCGCATTCACCGTCACATTTCTCTCACGGTTCCCGGTCTCACTTATATAGGCTCCAAAAAGTGTGATGTGGTCTTCCATAGGTGATAACGACAGGGAAACAATGTATGATCCAACATCATCCGATCCTTCCCCTTCCCTGCTTATCCCGCCCGCGGCGGTATCTGTATTGAAGAGCCCCGATTCAAAGAAATGATTCATCATCTCCTCTCCTTTGTATAGCGTAGCGGAGAAGTCGAGGGCCCGGGGTCCTGTCAATCCGACCGTTACACCCGCCCTGTTAGTCTCATAAGCATCCTGTGTCATGGGATCGGACACCAGATGATTTTCGAAGAAGCCGAAGGGCTGCACCCTTTTGCCAAGGATGAGATATACAGGAAACCCTTCGCTTTGAATGGTCATAACCGCCTCATCCACGGATACATCCGTCTCATCATCTGTGCCCAGGTCCTCGGCAAGGAGAACAAGGCTTCCCTTAATCCAGGCTGTAAAATCGGCTTCAGCCCCGAGTTCCATGGTTCTGATAAAAAGGTCCGATGTTGAGTCCGAGGTTGTGTCGGTAACATCATTGTGTTCAGACCAGCGATAATCTCCTTCGATTGCACCTGCCAGAGTCACTTTTTCCATCCAGACTGGAATCCCCCCTGATTTTGATTCATCGCCGAAAGCAGAATCCGGGATCGTGAAACATGCAAAAAAAACGAATACACAAATCGACATTAAAAATCTTTTAAACAATTTTCCACCTCCTGATCTGTAAATAGTGTTACTAATATAAT
>JAYWMP010000037.1:0-6284 GCA_035873255.1 Nitrospirota bacterium | reverse complement strand
AAAATGCTGATAATGTTACATTCATACATTAAACATCAAAAAATTTCCCAGGAATAATGCGAACGGAGACTGTTCAGAATAAGCCTTTATCTTATGATGATTCTATTGATCATCTGTATGATGAACTGGGGCTGCTTAACCTCAGGCTTCTCAGGGAGTTGAGAATAAGGAAAAAACTGAACCATGAGACCCAGGACGCCACAAAGGGATTTTTTGTGACGGAAGAAGAAGTCCTGTCCATCCTTCAGTCCTCTGCCGGGATGGAATCCATGAAGATGAATGCCCCGGAGATCGATTCGATTGGCAGGACAGTAGAAGAAGTAAGTTCGGAGATAGCAGCTAAAATATCGAATACAGGCAGCAATGCTGAATTCTTCCCTCTGGTGAGATTGTCCCGGATTTTCGGGCTGACGCCGTTTGAACTGGGTGCGCTGATTATCGCGATCGCCCCTGAGATTGACAGAAGATATGAAAGAATTTATGGGTATTTTAACGATGATATAACAAAGAAAGCGCCTTCCGTTGACCTTGTCTTTGATCTTTTATGCCCGGATACAAGAGATAAAATGGCTGCATGGAGGTTTTTCTCGCAGGACGCCCCGCTTCTCTATTTTGATTTAATTCATTTAACCGATGCTCAGAAGGAGGGTGGTTCCCTGAGCGTCGGATTCAGGATTGATGAGAGAATCAAAAGTTTTATTGCCGGCAACCGCGACCGGAATGCCACTGTGTCAAACCTGGCGCAGCTATATTATCCGGAAGGATTTTGCTTTTCCGGCGGGATAACGAAAGAGACAAAGGAAAAGATTAAAAAAATCATTGCTCCTGAGGGAGATGAGCCAGGGAAACACGTCTTCTGGCTATATGGAAAAGCATATGAAGACAAAAAGTCCACGGTCCTGTCGATATGTGAAGAATTCAGCCTGCCGCTGCTGACCGCCGACCTTGAGGATATCTTTTTTGAACAGGACCAGAGGACTCTTCTGAGAAATATTTTTCGCGAGGCGGCGCTGCAGTCGGCCATTGTTTTTTTCACCGGAGGTGACCGCCTGTATGCCGGAGATGAAAGGTCGGAATTCCTTAAGAGGAGTCTCCTGAAGATCATCAGTGAATTGTCATGGGCCACCTTTATCAGCGCCGAGACCATCTGGATGCCCGGGGATACGGATGGAAGATATCATTGGTATCCGTTTGAATTCAAACTGCCTGTCTTTGCCGAGAGAAGGAAGATATGGACCGATACAGTCAATGGCTCTGGAATAGCGGAATCCGAGATCGATATTATTTCGGGCAGATTTAACTTCAGTGAGACGCAGATAAAGAATGCTGTTTTTTACGCGAAAAAATTTCTGGATAGCGGTGAGCTTACAATTGACAATATTTATAAGGCATGCGGTCTTCAATCCGGTCAGAAGCTGGGTGTTTATTCAAAAAAGATCAACAATTTTTATACATGGGATGATATTGTGCTGCCGGATGACAGGTCGAAGCAGTTAAGAGAGATATGTAACTACATCAAGCATAAACACCTTGTCTACTTCAGGTGGGGATTTGAAAAGAAACTTGCGCTCGGCAGGGGGTTGAATGTGCTTTTTTCAGGTCCTTCGGGCACCGGTAAAACCATGGCCGCGGATATTATAGCGCATGAACTTAATCTCGAGATGTACAAGGTGGACCTTTCCTCAATAGTCAGCAAATACATCGGGGAGACCGAGAAGAACCTGAACCGTATCTTTGGAGAGTCATCCTCGGGCAACGTAATCCTTTTCTTTGACGAGGCTGATGCGCTCTTCGGCAAAAGGAGCGAGGTGAAGGATGCCCATGACAGGTATGCGAATATCGAAATAAACTATCTCCTGCAGAAGATGGAAGAACATGAAGGCATTGTGGTGCTTGCAACGAACTTCAATAAAAATCTTGATGAGGCGTTTGCCAGGAGGATGCACTTTACCGTTGATTTTCCTTTTCCTGATGACAGGCAGAGGGAGTTGATATTGAGAAAGATATTCCCTGAAGACGCCCCCCTTGCGGATGACATAGATTACCGGTTCCTTTCTGAGAAATTTAAACTTACCGGTGGAAATATCAAGAATATAGCGTTAACCGCTGCTTTTTATGCCGCGGATGAGTCTTCGGAAATAACTATGCGCCATGTCATCCTGGCGGTGAAACGGGAGATGCAGAAACTGGGAAAACTTTGTGTAAAAGGTGACTTTGGTGTATATTATGACCTTCTTTGGGAAGGAGCTGACCAGTGAGTGATTTTGCTGTTATCGGAGATGTCGGGGAAACACTGAAAAAAATCTTGACGGATGATCCGTGGGCGGGTATCATTCCAAAGCCCGAGATCGCCCTGAATTCGCCCAGGGAGATAAAAGATGACGGAGGCAGCCCGAACAAGGTCTCCATTTTCCTCTACCAGATACATGAGAATATCTACCTGAAGAACGAAGGACCGCTGAGGATGAGCGATACCGTTATGCGCGTGCCTCCGATGGCATTGGACCTTTTATATCTCGTCACCCCGTATAGCAATGACAAGACACAGGAGAAGTATATACTCGGAAAGGCCATGCAGATATTTCATGACAACGCTGTGCTGACCGGCAGCATATTGCAGGGAGCGCTTTCCGGCTCTGATGAAGAGGTGAAGCTCCTTTTTAATCCGATTTCCCTGGATGACCTGACAAAGATATGGAGCGCCTTTCAGGATGTGGCTTACAGGCTCTCCGTCAGTTATATGGTTACCCCGGTGAGAATCGATTCAACACGTGAACTCGGAACTCAGAGGGTTGTCTCGAAAGAGGCTACTCACTCCCAGATGCTGCCGAAGAGAGAAGGGATGTGAAATGGCTCTGAGCTGGCCCTATGACCATGATAAATTTACGGCTTATCCCGGAGATACGCTCTCCACGAATCTCACTCTGGCTGTCTGGGTGGTTGATGATTTTACCTTGTGTGGACCCCTTGGCCCTATCAGGGTGGTGATAAAAGAGGGTGATATAAAGGCCTTTCGGAACCTCGGAGGTTATTATCTGTTTACAGACATGGCTGCCGGCAATTATACGGTCGCCATTGAGTCGGATTTATACTACAGCAGGGAAAAAATAGTCGATACATCCCTTCTCGACCCGAAAAATCCCGTTCTTCCGGTCGTCATAAAGCCCAAAACAGCTTATCCGTTTCCGGCTTACGCCACTCTTGTGAGGGGAATAGTCATGAATGCAGATCCGGTTGCCGGTGCAGAGGTGAAAGTTTCAGGCAAGCCGAATGAGACAGTGACCGATGACAGAGGAGAGTTTGTTCTCTATTTCAAGGGCATCAGGAAAGAAGATATAACGATTGAGATTAAAAAGGATGGAAATACAAAGAATGTGAATATAACCGTTGAGGAGGGGAAAGCAGTTTCAACTGGTATCATCGTCTTCCCGTGACCGGAAGGCTGTTGAGAGATTTTTAATTATAACCTTTATGTCAGAAAAGGAGGTTTGCTATGCCGGAGTATTTATCGCCAGGTGTGTATGTGGAAGAATTTGAGATCGGTTCCAAACCGATAGAAGGGGTCAGCACCAGCACAGCGGGATTTTTGGGAGAAACAGAAAGAGGCCCGACAAAGCCGAGGCTCGTCACCGGCTGGCTGAATTTTCAGCGACTTTACGGCTCCTATTTTACTGTAAGCGGAAGAACGCCTTATCTCCCTTACGCGGTGGAAGGTTTCTTTTCCAATGGGGGTAAACGCTGTTATATAGGCCGGATCACTCCAGGCGATGCTGGTTTGGCCAGCCATAAACTAACCTCCAGCGGAGCCGACGCCCTGACTGTAGAGGCTCTGGGAGAAGGAACATGGGCTAACAATATCGCCCTGATTGTAGAGACAGGAACCTTTTCAACGACATCCAACCCGCTCTTTAAACTGCGTCTTTTTTACTGGAAAAAAGGGCTGCCAACAGTTCTTGGCGACCCGGATGCGGATTCCACTATTGCCGCGCCCACCATCAAAGAGGTATTTGACGATCTTTCGGTTGATAGTGAATCGCCGGATTATTATGAAAATAAGGTGAACGGCATCTCCAGTCTGATCGTCCTCAGTCAGGAGACCGGTGATTCAGGCGATCTGCCTGACGGTCCCGGCGCCGTAACTGCCTTTGCAACACAAGGCACTGCGGGCACAACGCCTCTGACGGATACCGATTACAAGAGGGATACCGTGGCGGACGATGTGCCCGGACAGAGGAAAGGTCTGACCGCGTTTAAAGAAATTGATGAAATTTCGATCGTCTATGTTCCTGACGCCAATTCAGTCTCCGGACTGGTACAGTCTGTTATCACGCACTGCGAGACATTAAAAGACAGGTTTGCGATTGTTGATGCCGACGACGGATCAAGTAACATCAGCGCCCTGAATCCGAGAAACAGTTTTGAGACAAAATACGCGGCTTTCTATTATCCATGGATAAAGATTGTGGACCCGCTTACCCAATTGCAGAAGGCGATTCCGCCCGGCGGACATATAGCCGGTATTTACGCCCGCAGCGATGTTGAGCGCGGAGTACATAAAGCACCGGCAAACGAGAAGGTGACCGGAGCGACGGACCTTGAATTCGTGATTACCAGGGGCGAACAGGACATACTGAATCCAAGAGGTGTTAACTGTATCCGTTTCTTCCCTGGAAGGGGCATCCGTGTCTGGGGCGCCAGAACTCTTTCGAGTGATTCCCTCTGGAAGTATGTCAATGTCAGAAGGCTTTTTATATACATGGAGGAGTCTATTGACGAAGGCACCCAGTGGGTCGTCTTTGAGCCGAATAATGAGAAGCTCTGGGGAAGGGTGAAGGCCTCTATCACGGAATTCCTCACCAATATATGGAGGGATGGGGCCCTTATGGGGACAAAAGCGGAAGAGGCCTTCTTCGTTAAATGTGACAGGACCACGATGACCCAGTATGATATTGATAATGGAAGGCTTATCTGCGTGATCGGTGTTGCGCCTGTCAAGCCGGCGGAGTTTGTGATATTCCGTATAGCACAGTGGGCAGGCGGATCATCTGTTTCAGAGTAGGTGGATTAAGGAAAGAAGGTATTTTAAATCTGCTATCTTTAATGATATAAAAGGAGGAATATAATGCCAAGACAGGATCCTTACAGACAATTCCGTTTCCGTGTAGAGATCGATGGAATCACACAGGCGGGGTTCAGTGAATGCAGTTTCGCGGACACTACCACAGACCCTGTTGACTACAGAGAGGGAGATGAAGCCCCGGTCAACCGCAAGTTGTCGGGATTGACGAAATATGGAAATATCACCCTGAAATGGGGGATTACCGACTCAATGGATATTTATAACTGGAGGCAGCAGGTCGTGGATACCGGGGCTGAAGGCGCCAGAAAAAACATATCGATTATCCTTATTGACGAGGCTGGAAGCGATAAGGCGCGCTGGGATATTGTGAGGGCCTGGCCCACCAAATACGACCCGCCGGATTTTAGCGCAAAGGGTAATGAGGTTGCTATTGAGTCGATGGAAATTGTTCATGAAGGTTTTAAGCGCGTATCATGATTAGGCGGGAGGCGGCATAATGGCGTTACAGACTGAATACGAATTCACCCTGCCCAGGGGATACGTGGATGAAACGGGCAATCTGCATAAAAAAGGTGTTATGCGTCTGGCCACCGCGGCTGACGAGATCCTGCCGATGAAGGACCCGAGGGTGCAGTCGAACCCTGCGTACCACGCGATAATATTGCTTTCCAGGGTCATTACGAGGCTTGGGACTCTGGAGAGCATTAATACAAAAATCATTGAGAATCTCTTTGCCGCTGATCTCTCTTATCTGCAGGAGTTCTACAGGAGGATCAATGAAGACGGCACTGCGGGGATAAAGACTGTATGTCCGAAATGTGATCATCATTTTGAAGTGGAGGAACCTCCACCGGGGGAATGACCGGCTACCCCCTTGACAGACTGTACGAGGAGGTAGCCTTTGTAGCATATCATTTTCATTGGCCGTATGAAGAGATTATTAATATGGAACACAGTGAAAGGCAGCAGTGGGTTGAGGAGATATCCAGGATTAACCGCCGGCTGAGCGGCGACAGGGAGAGGAGCATCCTCGATATTAAATAATATTCGCTTTGCTTGATAATTTACCGGGAAAGACTGATGACTACAGGAAATAAACCGTATCCATATACAGCTTTCAGATTCAGGATAGAGATCGGAGGAATAACCGTTGCCCAGGTATCCGAGGTTAGCGGTCTGCAACTGGAGACAGAGACGGAACCTT
>JAYWMP010000023.1:0-4004 GCA_035873255.1 Nitrospirota bacterium | reverse complement strand
TGAATTACATATTGGGACAGACCTGATTATCCTTTTATCAGGCGAAGTTGTTATCGTCGTATGCTTGTGCATTGTCAAAATATTGTAATTCATTACACAGTTTGTAGATTCTGCTACTTTTCCCTGGTCTCCTGAATTGTCATCCCCGTGAAAAATAAAGAAACTTTTCCGGGCATTAATCTTGCATTGTTTCTCCTGGATAAAATAGAAAACCGAACAATAAGGAGCCTGAAATGATGACAGAAAAGATACTTAAGGTGATAATCGTGTGTAGTGGGATGGTCCTGATGCTGATATTGTCCGCTGATCTATCAGCTGCAAGGGAGCTGATGTCCGGTAATTCCCACGCCGAGGAAGCTTCAGACACGGAGGTGGCTTCGGATTCGATAATTAGCGGTGAGATGAATGAATACGCAAGGGATAAAATTGTGGTGGATGATTTTGAATATAAGCTCTGCGGTGATGTTAAGCTTTTCACTAAGGGAGGCGGGGGGATACCCTTTAAGGACATAGATGTAGCTGAAAGGGTGATCCTGTTTTTTGACCGAAACGCCGGCTGCGTCAGGAAGATAAAGGCCATGAGGTTTGCTCAATAGGGAGGGGCGGATAAGATGAAAATTAATTTCAGAATTGAGATATTGTTTCTGGTGGTTACACTGCTCTTCCCGGTTTTTGCGTCGCGGGCCGCTGCGCAAACCATGAATGACTACTGTGTTGTTCCACCCTTTATTACAAATCCTGTCGCCCCCAATGTCCTTCTTGTCCTGGATGAATCGGGAAGCATGCAATCTCCAGCGTATCTTGGATGTTCTTTTGGAGGGTATTCCAGTAAGCGCGTGAAATGCGGCGCCATCGACGGTCTGACCAGCCCCAAGTACAATTATGACGCGGGGAAGGACTATTACGGCTTATTCAAGACCGATAAGTACTATCTGTATTCGGGCGCGAAATTTGAAGAAAATGACTTATGCTCTTACAGTGATAATATCGGAGGCCCTGACTGTATCCCGGGCAACCTGCTGAACTGGAGCACTATGTCCAGGATAGATCTTCTCAGAAAAGCGCTTGTCGGAGGCAAGTCCGTCTCCCAGCTGGGGACAATGCATACCTTGAGGGGAGAAGGCGGCCTGTGGACGTTCTCCGATCCTGATCTGTATTGTACCTTTAATGTTTCAGGAGGAGTATTTCCGGATCTTGACCATGAACTTACGATAAGCAATTATGAACCCCCTGGCGCCTGTACTCCCGACAGCCTGTACTCTGATGACTTTAATGACGGGATGCTTGACAGTAAGTGGACGGCTGAAGATATCGGCACAAGCATCGCCGGCAGCCAGTCAGAGGCTGGAGGCATTCTTTCAGTCCGGGCGGACGGCAGCACCATATGGGGCGCCAGTGACGAATTTCGCTATATCCACCAGACCATCAGCGGAGACTTTGATGTGAGGCTGCGTATAATCACCCCGCCCACCGAGACCGGACAGACATATGCGAAAGCAGGCTTAATGGTGCGGGCCGATAACAGCGCCGGCAGCAGGCATGTTAAGGCGATGGCGACAAACCTTGCGGGCCTTCAGTTTTCCTACAGAACATCTGATGGAGGCGATACATATCTATCGGGCGATTACGTAAGCGCCAAAAAGATCAGCTATCCTGTATGGGTGCGTCTTGTACGCACCGGGAACACTTTTACCGCCTTCTATTCTTCCAACGGTCTGGATTGGACACAGCACAGCAGCACAACCGTCAGCATGCCTGCAGCCGTGCTGGTCGGCATGGCGGCCTCCTCCTATTCGTCCGTCTCACTTGGGACCGCCGAGTATGACGAATTCATCTATTGTGTCAGCGAGTCATGCAAGCTGGGCGCCCTCCCGGCCGCCAAAATAAAGGTGGATCTGCCGGATAGTGAGAGGAGAGGTGTCATACAGAAAATGGCCGATACGGACTATGACGGGAACTTCGATGAAGACGCTCCGAGGTTCGGTCTCATGGTATACGCCCAGTTCCGAAAAGGTTGTATGAGGGTCGGAATCAAAGGTGAAACCATGTCTAAGCTTGTGGACGCGATCCAGGACGAAGCGCCTTATGCCGGCACGCCTACAGGCCCGGCACTGGATGAGGTAAGGGATTATTGCGGCCAGTCTAATGATAATAGCAATTGCGATAACTCTGCATTTATAGGGCTCAAAAAAGGCTCAATCGCGGACCCCTGGTATGATGATGGAACACCGGTCCCCTGCAGGGAGACTTTTGTCCTGCTGATCTCCGACGGAGAGTGGAATCTCGGTAATGATCCGGATCAGATAGCTCATAAAGGTCATACCGAAGATGTGCGGCCCGATATAGCCGGTGACCAGAAATTGAATTATTACTCGGTCTTTATCTTCGGTTCAGAAGGTAGGGGTAGGAACTCTATGCGGCAGATAGCCCTGTATGGCGGATTCTCGGACTTTGACGTCGACACATGGCCCTACGGTAAAAATGACGTTGATTTAGCGTTAGACAGCAGAAACGCTGTGTTGCCCGCCTTACCGTGTGATCCGGCGTCAGGATGGGACAGGGAATGCAGGGAGTGGGATGAAGACAGTGACGGTATCCCCGATAATTACTATGAGGCCTCACAGGGAGACGAACTTGAGACGGCATTGATCTCGGCCATCTCTGATATTGTTAAGCATGCTTCTTCAGGCACATCTGCTTCCGTACTTGCTTCGGGAGGGGGGAGCGGCGCGAACCTTGTGCAGGCGGTATTTTATCCAAAAAGGAGGTTTGCCGACCTGGAAATAAGCTGGACGAGCACATTGCTAAATCTCTGGTACTATTTAGACCCAAGAGTCTCAAACAGCACAATCAGGGAGGATTCGGATTTAGACAGAGAGCTGGAACTTGCTGAAGATTATGTGGTGCAATTTGACTTTGACGAGGCAGAAAACCAGACGATTGTAAACCTTTATGACTCCGACAGGTTCGGTAATGTAGGCGAGCTGTTGTATCCTAATGTTGAACTTGAAGATATAAACTACCTCTGGGAATCAGGGAGCATGCTGCATGAAAGGGACCTCGCCACAGACCCCAGGACGATCTATACGAACATAGATGACGACGGCACTCTCGACGTCTTTGACGCGGCTGCGGACAACGTGTCGGCACTCCAGCCATTTCTGAATACAGCGGTCGCGGATGATGATATTGAGGCGAAATGGATTATTGATTATATACGCGGCGATGATAAAGGCCGCTGTACAAACGACTATAGTGTTGAATGTGAAGATAACACACCCTGTGCTTCCGGTGGTGGCACATGCGAACTGCCGAGAAACAGGACAGTAACATTTAATGGGGCGTCCGGCGTATGGAAACTTGGAGACATAATATACTCTACTCCGAGGATTGTCTCCTGGATCCCATTGAATAATTATGATGGCGCATACGGGGACCAGACCTATAAGGGTTTCACCCGCAGCTCCGACACATATAAGAACAGGGGCAAAGTCATAGCTGGCGTCCCTTATGGCAGCGGCATGGTCTTTACAGGGGGCAATGACGGGATGTTGCATGCCTTTAAGCTCGGCGCACTCGGAATTACCCTGGATCCGCTTAATCCGAAGAAAAAGGCCGTACTTAAAGGCTCTGATCTCGGCAGGGAGGAGTGGGCCTTCATACCTAAAGGCGCCCTGCCGTATCTTAAATACCTCATGGATACCGACTACTGCCACCTGTATTATGTTGACGCGACTCCGTATATATTTGACGCCAGCATCGGAAAAACCGGCTGCACTACAGCAAATTACTGGGACTGCGACAAAGAATCCACAAACGCGAGCTGGAGGACGGTGCTCATCGGCGGCATGAGACTGGGTGGAGCCTGTCAGGACTCGGACACCGCAAGCGCCTACGGCGTGCAGACACCAGTGGACGGCGAAGGCTACTCGTCCTATTTCGCTCTTGATATAACAGACCTCGAAAACCCGGAACTTCTCTGGGAGTTTTCCGCTCCCGGCCTG
>JAYWMP010000279.1:0-4867 GCA_035873255.1 Nitrospirota bacterium | reverse complement strand
CAGTAAAAACCCGGTTACACAATTAGAATACATGCTTTTCATGGTAGAACTGAAAACATAAATCAAAGGAGAAAAACCAGATGAAAAAAGTCGGAATAATTCGTTGTCGGCAGACAGAAGATATGTGCCCCGGAACATCAGATTTCAAGGTCGCGACTGAAGGAAAATTTGCATTTGAACATACAGGTCCGGTGGAGATTATCGGTTTTGTCAGTTGTGGAGGATGCCCTGGAAAAAGAGCTATCGCGCGGGTTAAGGTGATGGTTGACAGAGGCGCGGAAGCTATTGCCTTTGCATCGTGTATTTCAAGGGGAAATCCGATCGGGTTCCCATGCCCTCATTATGCCAACATGAGAGATGCTATCATCAAAAAGGTTGGTCCGGATATAGAAATACTTGAATATACTCACTAAAGCGCCATCATCAGGCCGATGAGAAATATGCCGCAACTCAAATGGCGAGCGAATTGCGGCCGTGGCCGCTACAGGCGCGGCTAGTGGCTGTCGGAGGGAAAAAACAACCTGCATACATCATTGGAGGATATAAATGATAACTTCTTTAATCGCATTTATTGTAGTTTTTACCATTATTGTGCTTGTTCATGAATTAGGTCATTTTATAGCGGCAAGACATTCAGGAATAAAAGTTTATGAGTTTTCAATAGGATTTCCTTTCAGTCCCAAAATAGCAACGCTGTTCAGACATAAGGAAACCAGTTTTACCCTGAGACTGCTCCCTCTTGGCGGCTTCGTGAGTTTCTCTGAAGGAGGTGACGTCGAGGCAAAGGAATTGTTTGAGGCTTCCTGGTTTAAACGTGCACTAATTATGTCAGCGGGATCACTGTTTAATGTATTTTTTGCTTTCCTGATTTTTACAACAGTATTTGTCATAGGAAAGCACCTCCCTTTTTCAGACGCTGTATTTTTGAGTGCCAAAATGCTATGGGAAATATTGGCAGGGACTGCTGTATTTATATTTAACCTCATCTCAGGAGGTGGTTCAATGGAAGGGTTAACCGGCCCTGTGGGAATCGCTTCACTGGCTGGTCAGGCTGCAAGCAAAGGTCTTCTTAACCTGATGTATTTCACCGGAATACTCAGCATGAGCCTTGGAATTATAAACTTGCTGCCGCTGCCTGCACTTGATGGTGGTCAGTTGTCTATGCTTCTCATCGAGGCAATCAGAAAAAAGCCTTTAAGTCTAAGGACTTACCAGGTAGTTACTGTGCTTGGGATGTCATTGTTTATTATCCTTACCGTGATTGCAACTTACAGGGATATTGTCGGTCTTGTAACCTGAGAGCCTCCGCATACATTTGTATCCGGTAAAGCAGGATCAGGCTTGATGAGAAGGTATAATATTATCGGGGTCGGGATGAAGGCTCTAAACATTAAAAAACAGGACTGAAAGTTCATGAATAACTCGTGCAGGGAGTGCAAATTCGGTCATGACACAAAACCTGGCGGCCAGAGGCCTTCGCCTGGGACAGTATGGTGCGCCCATCGCAGTATCCAGATGGCAATGAACAGACAGATGCCCTGCTTCACTCCGATAAGAGGCAGGAAAACCAGACACTGCTTTGAGTGCAAAAGGGCCAGGATCACAAAGCCGACGGGGAGGTCACTGCAATTAGGACACGTCTGGTGTGAGAAGAAACGTTTCGAAATAAACAAACAGCGTTGCATGGACTGTTTTGAACAGCCATGATGAAAAGAAGGTAAAAAAGCACAAACCTGTCGGAAACAGAGGGAAAAAGCGGTTACAGAAATTTCCCCGGTGAAAGAATATAATATGCTAAAATAATCGAAAGACCGAAGGCTGCACCCGCGGAGGAAAGCAGATAACATAAAGCAGAGATTCAGAAAACCGGACCGAGACGCGATGGGGGGTTATTCATCCAGTCCGGGCACAGTCGATAAACCAGGGAACTTAATGGATTTCAGCTATGAGAGATGACAGGGAAGCCATTTTTTTCAGCCAAATTCTGGAGGAATCCCTCAACGAAATTTATATTTTTGACGCCGAGAATTTTCGGTTTATCCAGGTAAATCGAGGGGCCCGAAAAAATCTGGGCTATTCAATAGATGAGATCAGAAACCTGTCGCCGGTGGACCTGAAGCCGGAATTCACACTCCAGTCATTTAAAAAACTGATCGGACCACTCATCCGGAAAGAAAAAAACAAGATTGTCTTTACAACAATCCATCGCCGGAAAGACGGCTCCACCTATCCTGTCGAAGTTCACCTTCAGGCGTCGACTTTTGGTGAGAAGCCCGTTTTTGTGGCTATCATTCTTGATATAACAAAACGCAGAAAAACAGAGGAAGAACGTCTTGCTCTTGAAGAGCAGCTCCGTCAATCTCAAAAGATGGAGGCCATCGGCACACTCGCGGGCGGGATCGCCCATGACTTTAACAATATCCTGACTATAATAACCGGGTATTCGGAGCTGCTAGGGGAAAACCTGAGAGAAGACACGGACAGGGAATACCTGGGCCATATTCAAAATGCGGCAAAGCGGGCTAAAGACCTGGTCGGACAGATTCTTGCTTTCAGCCGGGCGGAACATCACCAGGAGCTCACCCCTTTTAATATCACCCCCATATTAAAGGAAGCTCTCAAAATGATGCACGCAACGATCCCGGCAAACATCGAGCTTATTGAGAATATAGAGGACTGCCCACCGATTCTGTGTGATCCTTCACAAATCCATCAGATCATTGTCAATCTCTGCACCAACGCTTCTCATGCCATGCTGGGAGCCGCTGAGCGGATGGAAGTTTCTCTAACAACCACAAAACTTAACACGCGGCAGGCAAGGAGCCTGAAGCTCCATGCAGGTCCTTACCTGCATTTAAAGGTGAAGGACACGGGTCGCGGGATGACGGATGAGGTTAAAGCAAGGATATTCAACCCGTTTTTTACGACCGGGGTTTCAGGGAAAAGCACCGGATTAGGCCTGTCTGTTGTCTATGGAATAGTAAAAAACCATAATGGCGCAATATACGTCGAAAGCAGGGTCAACAAAGGGACGACATTCAATATTTATTTTCCGGTGGCTAACGGGAGTTAATGACCCGGGAAGGATCAGGGTCTGTCGGCATCCGTTATTTTCGGGCAAAACCGGTTGAGACAGGAAAACCGGCACAGGTTATTGATAATATACTCGAAGGCAAATCAGAACAATATCAGGGGAGGTTGAGAGAATGGTCCACCGCGTTTACCAGACCCTGGATGTCCTGTTTCCGTACAGTCCGTGCATCAAGGAGCAGCAGCCTGCCTTTAATCCTGGCTATGACCGGAGGCACACCGTTTCTGAGCCTTGATTCCAGTTCATTGACAGATATCCGCCCGGGCTTTACCGAGACGGCGAATGTCGGGAATTCTGCCTCGGGGAGCGAGCCTCCTCCTGCCATTGATGTATCTTTTACGACACTAAAACTCGCGTTTTTGATCCTTCTCCTGAGGGCCGCCGCAATCTTCCCGGCCCGCGATCTTATTTCTTCAGGTGTCTGAAGGAGCATCTTCATGACGGGGATATCTTCTATTGCGTTCTCCCTGTCTATGTATTCCATGAGGGTCGCCTCAAAGGCGGCTATAGTCAGCTTGTCTATTCTCAGCGCCCTCGCCATGGGATTTCTCCGGATATATCCCATATATTTTTGCCTGCCCGCGATAATACCGCCCTGGGGGCCGCCAAGAAGCTTATCTCCACTGAATGATAATATATCAACTCCTGACTTAACGATTTCCTGCACTGTTGGCTCGGTATAAATACCAAAAGGCTTCAGATCCAGAAGGCATCCGCTTCCAACATCATACATTACGGGTATGCCGTGCTTCTTTCCGAGCGCGACAAGCTCCTCAATCTGCACATCACCTGCAAACCCTGTTATTTTATAATTTGACTGGTGGACCTTCAGAATCAAGCCTGTGTTTTCACCGATCGAATTTTCATAATCATAAAGATGCGTCTTGTTGGTTGCGCCGACCTCCCTCAGGACGGCGCTGCTCGCGTCCATAACATCAGGCATCCTGAACGAGCCGCCTATTTCGACAAGCTCACCCCTGGAAACTACAACTTCTTTCCCTTTCGCCATGGTGTTAAGACACAGAAATACGGCTGCGGCATTGTTGTTTACTATCAGCGCATCCTCGGCGCCGGTGATCTGTTTCAGGAGCCTTTCCGTATGAGCATGCCGTTTCCCTCTCTTCCCTGTCTCAAGGTCATATTCCAGATTGGAATATCCACTGCCGGCGGACACGATATTTCTAATAGTCTTTTCGGAAAGCACTGCTCTCCCCAGGTTTGTATGCAGGACTATCCCCGTGGCGTTGATTACGGGCAGAAGGCTGTATGAATTAAACTTCCGGATCCTTCCCCCGATCTCCCCAATCAGTATCTCCGGGGACAGGTCAGTGGACAGGCCGTCGAACAGGGCTTTTCTCTTTTCAGCAATCGTATCCCTGATCGCCTGAAGCACTGTCTGCCTGGGAAAGTTAAGCAGCCAGTTATTTCCGGCGGAACTCTTAAGCAGTTCGTCAACAGAAGGCAGGGTTGTCAGCAGCTTATGTTTTTCGTCACTCTCTAATCTCAACTAAGGCCCATCTTCTTCAGTGTCTGATCAGCGTCACTTCCCCCTGGCGCGTCTTCCGGCAGGTAGAGCATAACACCGCCCTTTACCGGCCTTATGACGATTCTGCCTTCCCTGGCGAGACCGTTTGTGACTTCAACGGGATTCTCGCCGTCAAAGTATTTCTTGAATGCCTCGTTAAATCCCGAGTAGACACTATGGACACCCTTATAACCTTCTTTCCTCAAGCTCACTATCGCCTTTTTGACAAACTCTTCATGGGAAAGCTTTTC
>JAYWMP010000174.1:0-2709 GCA_035873255.1 Nitrospirota bacterium | reverse complement strand
TGCTGAAAATACTGGATTCAGGACTAGGAACAGCCGTAAAGACAGACAAAAATATTGAGTTTATACACAGACTCTGTTTATATGCTAAAATATATCCTCAATATTCAGCGGAGGACATATATGGCTTACATGGATTTAAGGGCGTTCATACAACAACTTGAGAACAAAGGACTTCTGGTGCGCGTGAAGGCCGAGGTCGACCCGATACTCGAAATCGCCGAGATTACCGACCGGATGTGTAAATCACCCGGCGGCGGCAAGGCGCTGTTATTCGAAAATGTAAAAGGTTCCGCCTTTCCCGTGGCGACGAATCTCTTTGGTTCTTTCCAGCGCATGTGTCTCGCCCTGGAGGTCGAAGAGCTGGACGATATAGCAAAAAGGATTGAAGACTTGTTAAACCAGGCACCGCCCAGGTCTTTTATGGAAAAACTGTCATTGCTTCCCAAACTGGTCGAATTTTCCAGGTTTTTTCCAAAACACGTAAAGAGCGCTCCATGCCAGGAGGTTATTGAAAAAGAAGACCCGGATCTCGGCAAATTTCCGGTTATAAAGTGCTGGCCCGGTGACGGACTGAGGGATGAGGGCCGCTTTATCACCCTGCCGATGGTATTCACAAAAGATCCTGAAACAGGACGCCCCAACTGCGGTATGTACCGCATACATATTTATGATAAAAACACGACCGGAATGCACTGGCATATACACAAGGATGGAGCAAGGCATTATGAAAAATACAAAAAAATGGGCAGCCGGATGCCAGCTGCAATTGCCGTGGGAAGCGACCCTGCCGTTATATACGCTTCCAGCGCGCCGCTCCCTGAATCACTGGACGAGATGATGTTCGCTGGCTTCCTCAGAAAAGAACCGGTCGAAATGGTCAAATGCGTAACATCCGACATTGAAGTCCCCGCAAACAGCGAGCTGGTCATAGAGGGCTACCTTGAACCGGGAGAGACAAGGATCGAAGGACCTTTCGGGGACCACACGGGATTTTATTCACCTGCCGATCCCTACCCTGTATTTCATGTCACCTGTATCACTCACAGGAAAGACATGATATATCCGACAACAGTTGTGGGAAAACCGCCGATGGAAGACTGTTATATGGGAAAGGCCACCGGGAGGATTTTCCTGCCACTGGTCCGGCTCGATTTCCCTGAAATAACAGATATGAACCTGCCGATGGAAGGGGTCTTCCATAATTTCGCGATCATATCCATCAAAAAAAGCTATCCTGGCCATGCAAAAAAAATAATCCATGGATTGTGGGGCAAAGGCCAGATGATGTTCGCGAAACTGATCATCGTAGTTGATGATGACGTGAATATTAATGATCTTTCGTATACCGCGTGGAGAGTGCTGAACAATGTGGACTGGAAACGTGATACCGTCTTTGCCGATGGTCCTCTCGACGCATTGGACCATGCCGCTAACTGGCCCCTTTACGGCTCAAAAATGGGCATTGACGCAACACGGAAGACCCGTGAAGAAGGTATGATGAGAGACTGGCCTGAGGAGATATTCATGTCTGAAGAGATAAAAAAGCTGGTTGACTCAAGATGGAAAGAATACGGTCTCTAATATACCGCCTTTTCAGTTGAAACTGTTCATGGCATAGTCTATTCCATCCGTCATGATTGAATAGACGGCTTCCGACGCCCTGTGTACCGCTTCCCTGATTAACGGAAGTTCATGACGTCTGAATTTCGACAGGACATAGTCTTCAACCGGCATATTCTCATCCCGTCCTATTCCTATCTTTATCCTGATAAAATCCCTTGAACCTATACTTTCTATTACTGAACCGACTCCTCTGTGCCCCCCGTGCGATCCACTTTTTCTGATCCTTAATCTCCCCGGCTCCATATCAAGGTCGTCATGGATTACTATGAGCTTGCCTGGAGGGATATTGAACTTCCTGATTGTTTTTTTAACGACCGGTCCACTTCTGTTCATAAACGTCAATGGCTCTACCAGGACTGCTTCAGTCCCATCAATAGAGCCATTGCATATTCTGTAATCATCCCTGTCTCTAAACTTCAGATTATATTTTCCGGCAAACTCCTCCAGAACCAGAAAGCCGACATTATGTCTTGTCCGGGCATACCTGCTGCCGGGATTGCCAAGACCGATGATGAGCCACAAACTTTATTTCCCCTCGCTCCCGGTAGCCTCTTCTTCCTTCTTCCCTTTCTTTATCAGTTCAGGCTCGGAAGCCTCGGAGGTTGCCTCTGCTCCAGTCGCCGAATCCGCTTCTTCATCAGTCGAAGCTATAATAGTCACTATAATGTCCCCAACATCTGTAAGGACTTTAATTCCCTCTTCGAATTTCAGATCTCCGATATGAATGGACTGTCCGACTTCCATTGCCGCTATATCCAACCTGATTTTCCCGGGTATTCTGTCGGGCAGGCACTCGACTTCAACTTCCCTTAATAAATGCCGGAGCATCCCGCCATCTCTTTTGACACCTACAGGCTCCCCCGATGTCGTCACATGGACTGTTACCCTGACTTCTTCCGTAAGGGAAATTTCAAAAAAATCCGTATGCAGGAGTTCTCCTTTGACCGGATCCACCTGGTAGTCTTTCAACAGCGCCAGCTTCTTCTCTCCACCTGCAAACTCCAGGTCTATCATGACCTGGTCCCCGGAAGAATTATTGATGACCTTCAGGAGCTCTCTTTTGGGTATCTTTATCGCCTCGGACCG
>JAYWMP010000161.1:0-4042 GCA_035873255.1 Nitrospirota bacterium | reverse complement strand
GACCTATAAAAGGGTTTTGTCAGATTAATCCCTTTGATTTCAGAAACTCTTTCGCCACAGCCGAGGGTCTCTTCTCTTCTTTGTCCACCATGTAGTTCAGTTTCCGGATTTCTTCCGTACCGATCCTCCCACTCAGTCTGTTAAGTATCTCTCTGATTTCGGGATATCGGGAAAGGGTTTCATTTCTTACAAGGGGAGTTGCGTAATAAGGGGGAAAGAAATTTTTATCGTCCTGCAGCGTTACGAAGTTGTATGCGGGGATCCGTCCGTCGGTTGAAAAGCCGTCAATTATGTCAACGCCTTTTTCTTTTAGCGCCTTATACATCAGCCCGGGGTCCATCTGCCTCGGTTTTTTTCCGAATTCAAATCCGTAATGTTTTCTCAGTCCGGGATAACCGTCGGGCCTCTGCATGAATTCGGCGTCAAAACCGGGGAGGAGCTTATCCTTGTACGGGATGAGATCACTGATTTTCCTTATGCCTGAAGCTTCGGCGTCGGCCTTCCTCATTGTGAGGGTATATGTGTTATTAAAGCCGAAAGGCTTAAGCCACGTGAGATCATATTTTTCGGCAAAAATGTCTTTCACTGTTCTGTAGACTTTATCCGGATCATTCACCGCTTTCATCTTTAAAATATTCACCAGCCCGGTGCCGGTATATTCGGCATAAAGGTCTAGTTCGCCTGTTTTAAGCGCGCTAAAGCATACCATCGTCCCGCCGAGATTAAATCTTCTGACTACCTTTATATCACTGTTTTCCTCGATGAGGATCGCCATTATTTCAGCGAGTATCTCCTGTTCGGTAAAGTGTTTCGAACCGATTGAGACGGATTTTGTATCGTTGCCGTTTTTTGTGCTGCAGCCGGTATAAATAACAAGTAAGAACAATATGCTTAAAACCGAAACGCCTTTTAAGATAACTGCCGCCTTTTTCAAAGCACGCCCCCTTTTACTCCTTTATTTTTAGCCCTTTTGGAGTCAGAAATATCTCCGCGCGTCCCAGAAGAAAATCCATAAACATTGCGAGTGCGGCCGCCGGGATAGCGCCGGCAAGCATGAGCTTGTAGTTGATCGTCCGCAGCCCCCGGAAGATAAGCTCGCCGAGTCCGCCGGCGCCGATCAGCGCGGCGAGGGTCGCGACTCCGACGCTGATTACGGTTGAAGTCCTTATGCCTGCCATGATAACCGGCATCGACAGGGGGAGCTCGATCCTCCATAGTATCTGCCGGTCCGTCATGCCGATCCCTGTTGCTGCTTCAATTATCGCGGGATCCACCTGACGGATTCCTGTATGTGTGTTCCTGAGGATCGGCAGAAGCGCGTACAGAAAGAGCGCGATGAATGCCGGAACAAACCCGATTATTGGTAGATTTACGGCTATAAGAATCGGGATTACCAGGCCGAACAAAGCCAGGCTGGGAATTGTCTGGATTATGCTTGCAAACGCAAGAACCGGGGCCGCGATCTTCCTTGCCCTTGTCAGTATGATGCCGGTCGGGACGGAAAAAAGAATAGCTGCGCCGACAGATATTGCGGTCAGCCTGGAATGTTCGATGGTCAGCCTCAGAATTTCACTGCCGTAGTCCTGAAGAAAGCTTACCGGAACCGACAAAATTATACCTTTCCTGATACATGGAATGTTTTTAACTGATCTATTATAGCGTTACTAAAACAACATGGCAACGTCATAACAGGTGTAAGGGAATGATTGATTCCCTGCCCACCGCTCTCATAATACCGTCAAGTTATGAATTCCCCGGTAAAAGGCGCCTGCTTTTTAATTTCATCCGACCGGAAAAATTGTTTTAAAAAACTAAAATATCCTGTAAAGTATATTCATTTATGTCAAAAATAATCTCTTTTGGCATGTCGGATGTCGGGCTTAAGCGATACAATAATGAAGATGCCTTTGTTTTAAATCCCGGGCTGGGTCTCTTTGCGCTGGCAGACGGGATGGGAGGGCCGGCGTCAGGTGAAACCGGGCTCTTGCCACCAAAGTTATCATGAGTTATACTTAACAGGTAATTTTTTATCATATCTTTTGCAAAAACAAAAATGCGTATAGAAAAACTTGAGTTAATAGGATTTAAGTCATTCGCTGATAAAACCACCTTTGTTCTGCATCCTGGGATTACATGTATTGTAGGTCCAAACGGCTGCGGTAAAAGCAATGTTGTTGACGCATTCAGATGGGTGCTGGGAGAGCAGAGCGCGAAGAGCCTCCGGGGAGAAAAGATGGAGGAAGTGATCTGCGGCGGTTCTCTGTCCAAAAAGCAGAAGGGCATGGCCGAGGTTGCCATGATTATTTCAGGCCTGAACGGGGGCGGTAACGGCCAGGGGCAGGGTGACGATGTCACCATAACAAGGCGGCTCTACAGGTCGGGTGAGAGCGAATACATGCTTAATAAAAATCAGTGCAGACTGAGAGATATAAAGGACCTTTTCCTGGATACCGGACTCGAAGTCAGGAGCTATTCTATCCTTGAACAGGGCAGAATAGGTGAGATACTGAACTCAAAACCGTTCGAGCGGAGGTTCATTATTGAAGAGGTAGCCGGTGTGATGAAGTATAAGGTCAGAAAGGCCGAGGCCCTTTCGAAGCTTGAATCATCAAGGCTGAACCTTTCCAGGGTAACCGATATTATCACTGAGGTCAGAAAACAGATTAATATACTCGACAGGCTTGCCAGAAAGGCCGAACGCTACAAAAAGCTTTCATCCGAAATGCACTCCATTGAGTTGAAGATCGCCAGGAAAGAATATCAGCGGATAAAGGAATCCCATGGGCGGATTCTGGAAGAACTCGAGGCCATGAGGGAAAAAGAGGCGTTTCAGCGGGCGGAGATAGCAGGCATAGAAAACACCACGGAAGCGAGGAGAGTCGAACTGCTTGAAAAAGAAAAGCATCTGGAGCTGATACAGAAAAAATATCAGGTCATGGAGCGCGATATATCAGGGATCGAAAGTGCGATAGCTATCTCTAAAAACGACATAAGTAATATTGCCGAGTATCAGGAAAAGATTATTCAGCAGGAAGAAGAGGCTGATTCACGGATTGCTGAAATATCCGCGAGGTGCGAGGAGTTAAGGGGGATCAGCACCAGGATGTCCGGGGAAATGGAGGCCGATATTGAGGTGCTCAGGGAAAAGACGGAGTTCCTCGGCGCAATAGAGGAAGCACTCTCTGAAAAGGAAGAACTTATAGAAGATAAAAGGAAGGAAATCTTCAGGATAACAGAAGAATTAAGCAATCTCAGGAATGAGCTCGGCAGGCAGCAGTCGTTACTGGAATCACTTGAGAAGAGGGAGATTTCCGCCGTAAGAGAGTCTGAAGATTCGAGGAAGATATTGGATGAGATCGAATCTTCGATCAACAGTCATGAACTGGCGATACATGGCCGTGCCAATGAAGTGCTTCTGCTGAAAGAAAAGAAAGATGTGCTGACGCAGGAGCTCTCCGACGCCAGAAACAGGCTTGAAGGCCTTATTGTTCTGCTTTCAGGCGCCCGCGAGGATATTGCATCGTATGCGTCCCGCCTTGATTCGCTTAAAGAGATAGTCTTTGACAGTCCGACGAGAGATCTGCTTTCATCGAATGAAAATATCAGGCTGCTCGCCTCAATATCCGAGGTCATGGAAGTTGACGCGGAATTTGAAAAAGCGATAGAGAGTGCTCTTGCCGATAAAACGGATTCCTTTATCCTGGATTCCACCGGATCCATAGAAATCGCCATTTCCGCGCTTAAGGGGAAAGAAGCAGGCAGGACCGCGTTTATAACACCCGCGGCCCCCCGGGCTTCTTCCGGTAGAAATGTCCCGGAAGGTGTTATTGGCAGGGGGCCTGATTTTGTGGTGGTTAAAGAGGAATATTCCGGTATAGCTGAAAACCTGCTCGGCAGTGTTTTGATTGTCAGGGATATCAAAACGGCGTTTGAGCTCGGACCCCTTGATGGAAGCTATACTTTCGCCACGCTTGACGGGGAGGTTATAGAACCGTCAGGTTCTGTTATAGCCGGTGAAGGGAGGGGAATATTTAAAAGAAGG
>JAYWMP010000123.1:0-2320 GCA_035873255.1 Nitrospirota bacterium | reverse complement strand
ACTTGAAAAGTTAGATTAATAAGGAATTTTTATCTATCTATCAAAAATATGAATTTGACTTAAAAGAGCCTAAAGCCGCATATTTATACAATTTCAATCATTATGTGTATCTGATGCTTGTTAAATAATTTTGTTTGAAATCACGCAGTTTTGAACCTTTTCAGAATTTAGAACTTTTAAAGCTAAGTTAGGAGGCAGTTATGAGACTAGTACTATTAGGTGCGCCTGGAGCCGGTAAAGGGACACAGGCCAAGAAACTTATCGAGAAATATTCTATTCCTCAGATCTCGACAGGCGACATTTTAAGGAAGGCGGTGGCCGATGGTACTCCGCTGGGTAAAGAGGCGAAGGCGGTTATGGACAAGGGGGAACTAGTTCCGGACAAGGTCGTTCTGGGCCTGGTTGAGGAAAGACTGAAGCAGGATGACTGTAAAAACGGATACATTCTCGACGGCTTTCCGAGAAATACAGCCCAGGCTGAAGCGCTTGACGCAATCCTGGTTTCCATGGGCGCTCCGCTCACAGTGGCGTTAAGTGTCGATGTGGACAAGGATGACCTGATGAAGAGACTGACCGGCAGGAGAACGTGCAGAAACTGTCAGCAGATGTACAATATCTATTTTTCCATGCCGAAGACGGAAGGTGTCTGCGATAAATGCGGCGGCGAACTCTACCAGAGGGATGATGACAAGGAAGAGACGATAAAAAAGAGACTCGAAGTTTATGAGGCGCAGACCGCGCCGCTAATCGAATATTACAGCAAGAAGGGAATACTTAAATCTATCCAGGGTATCGGTTCAATAGATGAGATTTTCGGGAAAGTCTGCGCAGTTCTGGAAGGCAGATAGGCTTTGGTGGAGTTATTGATTTATTGAGAACATGAACGGCTCAATAAATGATAATTGACGGAAATAATAGATAAACAGGAGGAATCAGTATGGCACTAGTAAACCCACACGGGAAACAAAAAACATTGATGCCGCTTTTACTGCAGGGGGAAGCGCTCGCTGCGGAAAAGGAAAAGGCAAAGACCCTCACAGAGGTCAGGGTTACTTCGAGAGAAGCAGGTGATCTTATAATGCTCGGGATAGGCGGGTTTACTCCGCTTACAGGCTTTATGAGTCACGACGACTGGAAAGGGGTCTGTGATGAATATAAGATGGCGGACGGCACTTTCTGGCCGATACCTGTAACGCTCTCTACCTCGGAGGGACAGGCCAATAGCATTGGGGCGAACCAGGAGATTGCGCTGGTGGATGAAGAGACCGGCGAAGTTATGGCGACCATGAAGGTGGAGGATAAGTACAAAATCGACAAGACCCATGAATGCAAGCAGGTCTTCAAAACCGCGGACATGGAGCATCCAGGTGTCGCCAAAGTCATGGGACAGGAAGAGGTCAACCTTTCAGGCCCTGTTAAAGTGTTGAGCGAGGGAATATTCCCGAAAGAATTTGGTGGGATTTACTTGAGGCCTTCGGAGACCAGGAAGATATTCGAGGAAAAGGGCTGGAGCACGGTTGCATGCCTGCAGCTCAGAAACCCGATGCACAGATCACATGAATACCTTGCAAAGATAGCTATCGAGACCTGCGACGGTGTGCTGATTCATCAGCTTCTCGGAAAGTTAAAACCAGGCGATATACCGGCGGATGTCAGGGTCAAGGCGATTAACAAGCTTACAGAGCTGTATTTCGTAAAAGATACAAGCATTCAGGCAGGCTATCCCCTTGATATGAGATATGCCGGCCCGCGTGAAGCTTTGCTGCATGCCCTCTTCAGGCAGAATTATGGATGCAGCCACCAGATCATAGGCCGCGATCATGCGGGTGTCGGTGAATACTATGGACCGTTCGACGCCCAGAAGATATTCAACGAGATACCGGCTGACGCTTTGGAGACCAAACCGCTCAAGATCGACTGGACATTTTATTGCGTTAAGTGTGACGGTATGGCTTCGATGAGAACATGTCCGCACGGCAAGGAAGACAGGCTTCTCCTCAGCGGTACAAAATTGAGAAAGATGCTCTCCGAGGGAGATGACGTTCCCGATCATTTCAGCCGCCCTGAAGTTCTGGAGATTTTAAGAGCATACTATGCGGGTTTGACGGAGAAGGTTGAGATAAAGACCCATAAATATTCAGAAGGTGCATAGAAAAACGACCAGATAAAAGGTGGCGGGCCGCGAATTTTCAATCGTAACTATCGATTCCCCGTTACTGAATTATGAGAGGGGGTGAAGCTGGAAACTACATAATTTTAGAAAATATTTAAAAGTACTGTATAGTGCTTAAGTTTTAAAAAACAGATAGGAGGTTTGAAA
>JAYWMP010000302.1:0-3572 GCA_035873255.1 Nitrospirota bacterium | reverse complement strand
AGAATTTTCTGTCAATCGCATATCTCTGGGCAGTCCCCCCGCAAGCCATTTCATGTTATTTCCTTTCCCGTGGATTGTGGTTTTTTGTCGCTCTGGTAGATATTTCTCCCGCAATGAACTAAAATTAAATAACAAACTATTTTTGACCGAAAGAGATTAATGGAAATATATATAAAGAATATCAGGGAGGCGGACTGTGTCTGTGATGCCCTGGTTCTTCCCTCTGCGGAAAAGGACACGGTTTTTTATAAGAATCTGCATCCTTCTGTTTCGAGTCTTATAAAGAGGCTGTTTTCGAAAGAATTCAGTGGCAAGCAGAATGAAGTCCTCCTGATCCCCGCCCCTGATGATATTAAAGCTGAAAGGATTCTGCTTGTCGGTCTCGGCAGGAAAGATCAGGTTTCAGCGGACAAGGTGAGGCAGGCCGGCGGGAAGGCCTCCGGCTATCTGCGTGATATGGGGATGAAGAGCATTGCGCTTTCAACCTTGGCGCTCTCATCTTTTAAAATATCGCCATCGGTTTTTATCGAGGGGGCTCTGCTCGGACTTTATAAATTCAACAGGTACAAGGCGGGAAACAATAACAGGAAGATAGACGGATTTACACTTCTTTCAAAGGCGTCAAAAGGGCTTGACGAAGAACTTAAATGGGCCGGGATCATCTGTTCCTCGGTGAATTTTACCAGGGACATGGTAAACACTCCGGCCAATGACATGACTCCGACGCATCTTGCGAAGGCAGCCTTGTCTCTAAAGGGAAAGAAGCTTACGGTTAAAGTCCTGGAAGCAAAGGATGCGAAAAAGCTCGGTATGGGGGCTTATCTTTCCGTTGCCCGTGGCTCGGAAGAGCCGTCCAGATTCATAGTGCTGGAATACAAGGGGACTAAGGCGGCTCCTGTTGTGCTGATAGGAAAAGCAATAACATTCGACAGCGGCGGCATATCATTAAAACCTGCTGAAAGCATGGAGAAGATGAAATATGATATGGCCGGCGGCGCTGCCGTCCTCGGAATTTTTAAGGCTGTCGCTGAACTGGAGCTCCCTGTTCATATCGTGGGGATACTGCCTGCAACGGAAAACCTGCCTGGGGGGGCTGCCTCAAAACCCGGCGACGTTATCAGGACTATTGAAGGTAAGACTGTCGAGATTATCAATACAGACGCAGAGGGACGCCTGGTTATCGCGGATGCGATCGGCTATGCCAAACGCTTCAACCCGCGATTAATCATAGATATAGCAACCCTGACCGGGGCGTGTTCGATAGCCCTGGGAAATGAGGCGGTGGCCATGGCGGGAAATAACGGGGAATTGCTTGATAAAATGAGGGAATCAGCTCATAATACATATGAGCGTGTCTGGGAAATGCCGCTTTATGAAGAATACAGAGAATATCTTAAGAGTGATATCGCGGATATCAAAAACAGCGGCGGCAAAAATGGCTCTCTCGTCACGTCAGCTTATTTTTTGCATGAATTTACGGGTGATGTTCCATGGGTCCACCTGGATATAGCAGGCACCGCATGGGTGGACAAGGAAAAACCATATATACCTAAAGGCGCTTCAGGCATCGGGGTAAGGCTGATTCTGGATTTACTAAGGCGGCTATAATGAGATCGTTCAAGCTTATATTAATAATATCTTTTCTGCTGATTCCCGGTGTTTCGTTTGCGTGGGGGCCCTTAACGCATATATATCTCGGGAATGAACTCTTCTCCCTGGCCCCGCTTCTTCCTGCGGGCCTGTTCGAAATCATCAGGCGTTACAGGAAGGACTTCATTTACGGGAATCTTACGGCTGACATCATAATCGGGAAGAAATATCTGCCGAAGAATAAATGCTCGCATAGCTGGGATGTCGCCTTTGATCTCTTCAAGGCTGCCAAAACAGACCAGCAGAAGGCGTTTGTCTATGGTTATATGAGCCATCTCGCGGCTGACACCGTTGCCCACAACACATATACTGTTGATAAGAAGAACATCGGGCATACAATAATGGAGATGAAGGCCGACAGCATTATTGACAAGAGATACTGGATACAGGCCGTTGCGATCGAGAGAAAGGTGCAGGCCAGAAATGATGATTTTCTCGAAAATTCACTCAAGAGGCTGGTCTTTTCTTTCAAAACCAACAAGAGGATATTAAAGGGGATGGTATTGCTGTCAGTTTTTAACCAGGAGAAGATCGGCGATTTTATAGACAGAAACCTTGTGACGTCCCTGCCGATCAGGGAGACGATAGAGGCACTGCATCAGGAGTCGAGCGATAAGATAATAGATCTCTTCCAGAACTGGGAAGCTTCAGAGGTTGTTAAAATAAATCCGAACGGTAATATATACAGGGGGAGACTGAGCAGACTGCTCCTGAATTCGTAAAAATCAGCTGTTGTTAATACCCTGCCATCCCCTTCTGATCCGTTTTTATCTTCGTGATGCATCTTTTTTCCGTTAATATTGCATGAACAGCGCCCCTGCCTGTTTTATGAAGAAATGAACTTGAATTCCCCGTTTTAAAAAGGGGGAAGTTATCCAATCATTTAGCAGGGTTCCATGGGCTTGCCCGTGGGTGAATGCCGCCGTCCAAGCCTGATTATTTCCTTGAAACTAAGCATGAAAAAAAGTGACATTACTATGTACCTTGCCCGAAGCCGTGGAGGTTCTTCGTCTGCTAAACGTTTCTCTCCCTGCTTTGGGTTCCTTTCTTTGTGTTTGCTTTAGGTTATTTTAATCTGAATTGCCTTTTTTTGGGTCGGATTATTCTGGTTAATGTCCAGCAGGTTGGGTTTGTTTATTGCCGAAGATAACAAGGGGAAGTTCCCTCGGTCGACTCACATAGAGAGCGGGGGAGAAAACCCCTCGCTTATCCGATTTGATTTGTCAGATTATCTATTAAATATTCTACATTATATTTCAAAAGACCATATGCTTCAGGGGTAAGGTGTTTGCCTTTTGGACAGTCATGAGAGCTTTTGCACCCCTGTGCCTCTACTTCTTTTAGAAAGGCATTTAGGATGTTTTTTGCTGCCGTGGTATTACCTTGTTCGAGTTTCTTTTTGGCATTATCAAGCTTTTTATCAAGGCTGTTCTCAATGCCTTTATTTGTTATCCAGCCAAGAGAGGCGGCTTCATGTTTCAGACTAATGATATAGTCAAGAAACTCTATCGGCTTGAAATCTGCAGGAGGGGCCGTGGGGCCGATGGTTTTTGTAGAGTATATTAAGCTATCCTGAAGTTGTTTGGTGAGTTCCACATTTCCATAGTACTCGTCAGGTAAATTGTCATAGTCAATATCAGGTTGTATTTTCGCGTCCCTAATTCCAGGAATAGCATAAGATGTTAATATAAAACTTCCCATCTTTTTGCCAGGCGGAATACTATAAGACTCCATACTTCCCCAGCCAGCAAGCCTCTCAATAGAAAGCCCACAACTCCATATGGTTACTTTGAACCCTCTTGCAAGATGTTCAGGTATATACTCCCGTGGTCCATCTATCCCCACAGGGACCATCTTAATACGTTGAAATAGATATTCAGAACCATACTTATTGTAGCATGGGCCATTTATAAGTCCTTCCC
>JAYWMP010000286.1:2500-13937 GCA_035873255.1 Nitrospirota bacterium | reverse complement strand
ATATTGTCACTAACGAGAACCTTCAAAATAATAATCCTCCTATACCATCAATAATTTCTGGGCAACCGCGACCCCGGTACCGAGTTTTAGTGGATGTCCCATGCCTTTCAGCACCATCTCCACCCCGGCTATGGCTGTTATTACGTCAAATGTGCCGGCGTAACCAAGGTGCGCGATCCTGAAGATTTTACCCCTGGCCTGTCCCTGTCCGCCCGCGGCGGTTATCCCGTACTTTACCCTGAGGTTCTTGTAAATCTCCTGTCCGTCCATTCCAGCGGGCGCTTCAAGCGCGGTGACCGCATTGCTCGGAGACTCCCTGGTGAACATCTCGAGCCCGAGCGCCTTTGCCGCCTCCCTGGTTGCATTGGCAAGCTCTTCATGCCTGCGGAAGGCATTTTCAAGCCCTTCGGCCCGGAGGATCTTCAGGCTTTCGTTCAGTCCTATTATAAGAGAAACCGGAGAGGTAAAGCTCGTCTGGTTTTTTGCGAGTGATTCACGCTCTTTTTTGAAGTTAAAATAGAATTTCGGGGATGTAGCCTTATCGGCAAATGCCCATGCCTTTTCGCTGACGCCGATAAAGGCAAGCCCCGGGGGAAGCATAAGTCCCTTCTGTGAACCGCCTATCATAACGTCTATGCCCCAATCGTCCATTTTCAGGTCATGCGCGACAAGGGCGGAAATTGCGTCAACCACGAGTATGGTATCTTCATACTTCTTCACGATGGAAGCAAGTGCCCTGATATCATGGTATACACCCGTTGATGTCTCCGACGCCTGCACAAAAACTCCCTTTATTGAAGGGTCGTCACTGAGGGCCTTTTCGACCTCTTCAGGCCTGACAGTATATCCCCAGTCGATCTTCATCTCCTTGACATCGAGATTATAATCAGTACATATTTTGGTCCATCTCTCTCCAAAATTTCCGGCATTAACAACAAGCGCCTTATCTCCGGGGCTGAAAAAATTATTTACAGACCCTACCATGCCTCCAGTACCCGTCGAGCAGATGATCAGGACATCATTCTCTGTCTGGTAGAGCCATTGAAGCCCTTTTTTGGCTGACTCAAGCACGGGAAGGAAATCAGGGGATCTATGATGTATTATCGGCATTGCCATCGCCAACAGCGCCTCCGGGGGGACCGGGGTCGGTCCTGGCGCCAACAAATAACGTTTTAACATTACTACCTCCTTAAATCTTTCAATACATTAGAGATTAATTTTCCGGGACCGGTTATACCTTAAGGTGGATTTAACCCCTACCACTGAATCCCGAAGATTTACATTGAATGAACCTTAAAAATTAGCATTAGAGCCGGACATTTGTCAAGAACAGCGCCTGCCCATCATAAAAAAGGCCGCGCGGAGCGGGAGGCTACAAACAAAAAGCCCTGCATCCGGCAAGGCTTTTTTATCAGGCCGGGTTTACAACGGATTATCCAGCCTATTATAATTAAACATAATGAAAAATAAAATAATCGCCGGTGTCGCCGTTCTGCTTTTGGGATTTCTTCTGGGTGGTATCTCTTATTTTTTTCTGGAAAAATTCACGGACCGGCAGAAACAATATATTCCATACAAAGAACCTCTCGCACCAACACAGATCATAGAGACAGGCAGGTCTTTTGCCGGGATAGCAAACGCTATATCACCTTCCGTGGTTAATATCTCGACAACAAAAGTCGTACAAAAAGGCTCCGCTCCTTTTTTTGATGACCCTTTCTTCGATTTTTTCAATCCGTTCCGCGATTTCAGGGCGCCTAAAAAATGGAAGGAGCAGAGTCTGGGGTCCGGGGTCATTGTCTCCGGCGACGGATATATAATTACGAACAACCATGTCGTGGAACAGGCCGACGAAATCAGGGTGACGCTCCTGGACAAAAGGTCCTTCGACGCCAGGATAATCGGCGCGGACCCCAAGTCAGACGTGGCCATCGTAAAAATAGGGGCTAAAGACCTTCAGGCGATCAGATGGGGGGATTCAGACAAGCTGCGGGTCGGGGAATTTGTACTGGCGATCGGCAACCCATACAGATTAAGCCATACAGTGACCATGGGAATCATAAGCGCTGTCGGAAGGGCGAATGTCGGTATAGCGGATTACGAAGATTTCATACAGACCGACGCCGCGATTAACCCGGGCAATTCAGGCGGTCCGCTGGTGAACATCAAAGGGGAACTGATAGGAATCAATACAGCTATCTTCTCAAGATCAGGTGGTTATCAGGGCATAGGATTCGCCGTTCCGAGCAACATGGCGCGCCTTGTCATGGACCAGCTCATACAGGAAGGAAAAGTCACGAGGGGGTGGCTGGGTGTCAGCATTCAGGAACTCACCCCGGAGCTTTCGCGGAAATTCGGCCTCAGGAGATCAAAGGGCGCGCTTGTCGGAGATGTTGTCAGGGGAGGACCGGCAGAAAAGGCGGGGATAAAGAGCGGGGATATAATTCTCGAATTTAACGGCAAAAAAGTAAAAAATGTCGGCAACCTCCGGAATATGGCGTCAGAGTGCAAAGTGGGCTCGAAGGTTTCGATAACTATATTCAGGGATGGGACAAAATCTTCCCGGAGTGTTGTTATCAGTGAGCTGCCGGTTGAAACTGCCGGGATGCTCCCGGAGACTCAACCCGGAGAATCCACCTTTGAAGAGCTGACAGGGTTTATCGTGATCGAACTTTCAGAGGAAAGCGCGAGACAGCTGGGCCTTAATAAAAATGAAAAAGGCGTAGTAGTCTTGAGGGTGGAGCCCGGAAGCTCAGCGGACGAAGTCGGAATAAGGAAAGGTGATGTGATACAGGAGATAGACAGGAAAAAAATAGACGGACTTGAGCGGTTTAACGAAATTGTATCTGGTTTACAACACGGAGACATAGTTTTACTTTATATTAACAGGGGAGGAAAAAATTTTTATGTTACTCTCGGGGTTTCCTGATTGCACCAGCTTAATCCCGCACGCGCGAACTCTTGTGTAACGAACATTTCCGGGGAGGTGTAGTAATGCTGTTCATCTTAAAACTTGCAGTTCTGGCATTATTTTCTATTTCAGGATATATACTTGGTCTTCAGTACGGTTACGAAAATTATGGGGCTATTCTCGGTGCGGCCATGGGGATTGCGACCGCATACTCTGACAAAATCCTGAGAAAAATCGATTTTGGAGTCATAATCGGGGGAATCATCGGAATCGCGGCAGGCCTCATCTTTGCAAGTCTCATTCTTATGCCGATAAAACTTTTGATGGGGGAGGATATCGCCGCGGTCACGTTTGCACTCAAAGGTTTTCTGGGATACGGCGGCCTGCTGGTAGGATTAAGAAAAGGGAAGAAAATAACCATGGCCTCAATATTCAGCCTGTTCAGGGGCAGGGGGGTGGAAGAAAACCTGAAGATTCTGGATACAAGCGTAATCATCGACGGACGGATAATTGAAGTCTGCGAGGCCGGCTTTATCGAGGGCGTATTTGTTGTCCCCCAGTTTATTCTGCGGGAACTGCAATATATCGCAGACTCACAGGACACAATTAAAAGGGCTCGGGGGAAAAGGGGCCTGGACGTGCTCCAGAGGCTACAGAAGATGTCGAACATTACGGTGAGGATTGTCGAGCAGGACTTCCCGAAGATAAAAGAAGTCGACTCCAAGCTCGTTGCGCTAGGGAAGCTGCTGAACGCCAAAATAATAACAAATGACTGCAATCTTAATAAGATCGCTCAACTCCAGGGGGTCTCGGTGCTGAACATTAATGAGCTCGCCAGCGCCCTGAAGCCCGTCGTGCTTCCAGGGGAGATAATGAGGGTCTTTGTAATTAAAGAAGGCAAGGAGTACAACCAGGGCGTTGCATACCTCGATGACGGCACAATGGTAGTCGTGGAAAACGGGCGGAAATTAATCGGTAAAAATACCGAGGTAATCGTAACAAGCGTGCTTCAGACAACAGCAGGCCGCATGATTTTCTCCAAGGCTAAAGAGGAGGCCGAACGGGAGGAGGCCAGGGCCGCAAGATAAGAATGACGAAGGTCAGAATGAAGTCCGGGACAAATGCCGGCATCACGGCTTTAATTCCTGCGGCCGGGATCGGAAAGAGATTCGGTGAAGGAAAAAACAAGCCGTTCGTAAACCTGGTAGACAGGCCATTGATAGTATGGGCGATGGAAACACTGGAGGCCATGCCGGAGATCCGGGAGATAATCCCGATCCTGAAAGAACCGGATATGGAGTACGGGGTCGAAATATTCGAAAAATACGGGATTTCCAAGATTAAGAGGATTGCGCCCGGGGGAAAAGAGAGGCAGGAGTCGGTTTTTAACGGACTCAGGCTTATAGATAAAAACAGTCGAGTGGTGCTTGTTCATGACGGGGCCAGGCCGCTAATAGAAGCGCACATTATTAGGGAAGCTTTAATTGGCCTGAATGATTGCGATGGGGTTGTCGTCGGAGTGCCACTGAAGGACACAATTAAAGAGGCGGAAGGAGATATCATCACAAAGACACTAAAGAGACATAAGCTATGGTCGATACAGACACCTCAGGTGTTTTTTTACAGACCGCTTTATAACGCATATGAAAACGCCTTCAATGATTCCGTTCGCGCCACGGATGATTCCTCCCTGGTTGAGAGATACGGCGGACGCATAAGGGTCATAATGGGTTCCTATACGAATATCAAGATCACAACGCCGGAGGACCTGAAGATTGCTGAACTATTCATTAAAGAGAGGGGAGAGCAGACGTGAGAATCGGCTTCGGATATGACTCACACAGGCTTGTAGCCGGAAGAAGACTCATCCTGGGAGGGGTCGACATCCCTTTTGAAAAGGGCCTCATCGGCCATTCCGACGCCGATGTTCTCTGCCACGCCATCACTGACGCCATCATAGGAGCGCTCGGACTGGGAGATATAGGCAGCCATTTCCCTGACACTGATCCAAAATGGAAAGATGCCGTGAGCATCGAGATGCTCGAATATATTACGGAACTCGCCGCAATGAACGGATACTCCATCTCCTGGATAGATACAACCATTATCGCTGAAAGCCCCAGGCTTTCAGCCTTTATAGAAGAGATGAAAAATACCCTGTCCCGGTCGGGGGTTAAGTCCACCGCCGTTAACATCAAAGTAAAGACCAATGAAGGGATGGGCTTTACAGGCCGGGGAGAAGGCATCGCGGCCTACGCTGTCTGCCTGCTCGAAAAGATCCCGGAGAGGTAGCCTGGTCGTTTTATACGCGCCAATCCCGGACACAGGGAGGCGCTTACTGGCCAACTTTGCTGATGAATAAAGTCTGGGTCGGATAAGCGAATTCGATTCCGCGCTTTTCGAACTCCTCCATTATCCTGAAATTTATCTCCTGTTGAATATTCATATACTTGTTATAATCATTACCGAGGACGTAATAGACCACCTCAAAGATAAGACTGAAATCACCATAAGAGAAAAAATGCGCCCGGTCAAAGACCGTATCATCAACACCTTTTATAATATCGGTTATTATTCCCGGTATCTCTTTCATCTGCTGCGTGCTCGTCTGATATATAACCCCAAGGCGGAAAACAACGCGGCGTCTGCTCATCTTTTTATAGTTGCGGATACGTGAATCAGTAAGGTCTGTATTGGAAAACACCAGTTGTTCACCACTCAGACTGGTGAGTCGTGTTGTTTTAATGCCGACATTATCTACGGTTCCCATGTAATCGCCGATAATTATAAAATCACCCAGCTCAAACGGGCGATCAAAAAATATGACAAAATAATTAAACAGGTCTTTCAGAATGGCCTGGACCGCGAAACCGATCGCCAGGCCTCCGATACCCAGACCGGCGACAAGGGCGGAGACTTTGATCCCGAGATTATCCATGAGGATGATAACGGCGACGGTCCAGATGACTATCTTTCCGGAGGTCAGTATGACTCTCAGTGCAAGTCGCCTGGACGTTTCCTGCTCCTTCTTCAGCCAGTAAGTCTCAAATACGTAGACAAGCAGGGACATTAAAAAACGGACGGCGTATATCGTCACAACGATAACCACAAAAATCCTGATTATTCCGGACAGGGCCGGATTAAGGGCTAAAGGCTGGATGCTGAGATAAAAAACTCCGGCATAAAATAAGGGGAGGGCTTTTTTACCCGCGACATCCACCAGCAGGTCATCTAACGTGTGGGCGGTTTTTTCAGCCCATGCATGGAGGCGGTTTAAAACAAAGCCTTTGAATATCTGGATTGCAATGATACCCGCCAGGAACGTGCCGAGTGCAATAAAGTAGTCCATGACCCTGTTACCGTATAATGTCTGCTGTAGAATCTCCTGAAACATCTTAACCTCCCATATCCACCTTAAGGCAGCACCGCGCCGAATTCATTAATACAGGCTTCTCCCTTTTTGGTAAAGTCGAAGGGACCAGCCAATGATATTCATCATAGAACAAAAAGACTGCGAGTGTACAGATTCCTGCATCGGGTATTTATCCAATGGCTCCGTATAGTATAATCTAAGACTATGTGGAATTTGCGCATGAGGGCGTCGCAACAGGCCAGAGATAAAAATTCCGTGTACGGGAATCCGGAATCTGCTGAAATGCATATTTCCGGGGCTGAAGGGCTCTATGAGTCGATAGATATAAATAAAATAGTTAAAAACTATATACAAAGGGCGCTTCAACATCCAAGAGGCATACCGGACAGGATAGTGCTTACGATAGAAAAACTGGAACAGGAGCCAGTGCCGGTTCAGTCACTGCCCGTAACTACACTCGGATGCGGTTCTTTGTCAGAGGCAGGACGATACATCGAAAAAATTCTTAAAATGGCAGGGATATCGGAAAATGCGATCAGCACAGCCCTGGATCTCTTAAACAATGAAAATACCATGCGCGGAGCTTCTCTGATGCTTGCTGAATCAGGGGAAAGGGTCGAGCCTGACAGGAACAGGGGCGTGCGCGCCTCAAGGCTGGGCATCACCGGCACGGCGGAAAAAGCTCTTTCACTGGAACTCGAAGGTCATGGAATTAACAACTCCACAGTCAAAGAGGCCGTAATCCTGGCGTCAAAGGTCGCTTCACTGGAAAGCATCATTGCTGAACTCTGCATCCCGGACGATCCTGATTACACCACGGGGTATATTGCGTCCAGGCAGTACGGATACATCAGAATTCCTGATATAAAACAGAAAGGCGCTAACATCGGAGGCAGGGTATTTTTTATGGAAGAGGACGCCGATGTCGGGGCTGCTGTAAAATATCTCGAGAATACACCGGTATTAATAAACAATATCACCGAATCATGGAGAATACGCCCGTTAAATGAAACCCTTAATCATCCTCATAGGTAATCCCGCAGCCAGGAAGTCAACGACCGGGAAGATCGATCATGCCGCCGCGTTCCTCCGGGAAAAAGGATTCGGGACAGAAACATGCCTGACTGAAAAAAGGGGCGACGCGGAACGGCTTGCGCATGAAGGCGCAGGGAAAAAGCCTTTCTTAATAATTGCCTGTGGCGGCGACGGGACGATAAACGAGGTGATAAACGGCATTGCACGGTCTGATACGCCTCTGGCCATCCTGCCTCTCGGGACAACAAACGTCCTTGCCAAAGAACTCTCGATACCCGAAGACGTCAAGGGCGCGTTAGAGACAGCGATATCAAAGACTCCGAAAACGGTTTCACTCGGCAAGATAGTCATCGACGCGGGGACCTCGACTGGACCGGACGGAACACCCGAAGTTCAGGCGGGAGATTCCCCCGGATATTCGCCTCAGGCCGAACGTTACTTCTGCCTGATGGCCGGCATTGGATTCGACGGCGAGACAGTGCACGACGTTAATACATCGCTAAAGAAAATTTCGGGCAAGGCCGCTTATATCTTCAGCGGGATAAATAATTTTCTGAACTACCGACCGGACGAGATATTCTTCAATATAGACGGAAAGGCATATTCCGGCTATTGCGCAATCATAGGCAAGGCCGGCAGATATGGCGGTAATTTCAGAGCGACCCCGGACGCGAATCTTGCCGAACCATCTCTTTACGCATGTATATTCAAGGGCGGAAAACGCTCCGACCTGCTGAGATATATCTTCAGAATAATAAGGGGCTCTCATCTGAAGGAAGATGACATCATCTACCTGAAAGCTTCGGATATAGAAATCCATGGCCATGCACATATCCAGATAGATGGTGATTATCTCGGGGTTACGCCCGCAAGATTGTCAGTAGAAAAAGACGCCCTGAAGATTATTTATTAGCGGTTAAATACTTTATTGCACGATAATTCCACCGCCCGCAACCCTGTCACCAAAGTAAAAAACAGCACTCTGTCCGGGCGCCGGCGCCCACTGGGGCTCATCAAAAACAACCCTGGCGTGATCCCCTGAAAGCTCTATGGATGCGGGCTGACTCTCCATCATCGAACGCACCTTGACCGTCGCCCTGAACGAATCAGACTCAATAGTTACCAGCCAGTTCAGGTCCGCAACCAACAAACTCCTCACCTTTACGTCCTCCCGCGCGCCGACATGAACTGTATTTTTTAATATATCTATTTTTGTTACATAATAAGGCTCGGGCGAAGACAGGCCGAGCCCTTTTCTCTGTCCTGTTGTATACCGGTAAATGCCTTTATGCGTGCCGATCGCCTTCCCGCTCCCGTCGATTATCGGGCCGGGTTCGCCCGCTGAAGACGTCAGTTCTTCTATAAACCCGGAATAGTTTTTCCCCTCGATAAAGCATATATCCTGACTCTCCGGCTTTCCGGCGGCATCGAGTTGCAATGACCTGGCGATCTCCCTGACATCCGCTTTACGGTAATTGCCAAGAGGAAGCATCAGCCTTTTAATCTCCTCCTCCCTTAAGCTATAGAGGACATATGACTGGTCTTTTCCTGCATCTATTCCTTTTTTCAGAAAAACTCTTCGCTCTCCAGTCCTCCGACCCTTTATTTTTTCGGTCAGGTCTTCCTCCACTCCGGCGTAATGGCCGGTTGCGATATATTCAGCGCCCCTACTGTCGGCTTCACGGACCAGAAAAGGGAATTTTATATATTTATTGCAGAGTATACATGGATTGGGCGTCAGTCCCCTTGTATACGCATCGACAAAAGGCTCAATCACCTTCTCTATAAACTCACCCCTTACATCCACAGAGGTATGTTTAACGCCGATGCTTTCAGCGGTCTTTGCCGCACTGTTAACAGACTCAAGAGAACAGCATGCCGTAAAATCACTCCTTTGTCTTGCCTCCCACAGGACAAAGCTGAGCCCTTCAACCTCGAAACCGGCCTCTTTAAGCAGATAGGCGGTTACGCTGGAATCAACGCCGCCACTCATTCCGACAATAACTTTAGGCATATCTTAATATAACAAAAAAACCCGGCAAAAATTCATCGCCGGGTTATATAACAGACTGAAAGATTGAGACAGGGATTGAATAAAGCATACCGGAAAGAGAGGAAAGACCTTCGTGACAGTATCGGCGGCGGTGGAGGGATTCGGGATAATTCAGACAAAACCCGGGAATGGATCAGTTAATTACATCTCTGCAGGGGAGCTAAACCTCTTTTTCTTTCCAGTATGGGTTCGATATATCCTCGAATATCGACATGGCGGCAACAGCCCCCTGGCTAACCGCCGTAACAATCTGCTTCACCCCGCCCGTAATATCGCCCGCAGCGTAAACACCCGGGATGTCGGTTCTCTGTCCGGCATCGACCTTTATATATCCTTCATCGCTGATCGCCACGCCGAGCTTTCCGGCGAGTGCGTTATCAGGCGAAGAACCTATGGCTATAAAAACTCCGTCTACCGGGATCGTAGTTACAGCGCCATCCGCCGTGTTTTCGACAACCACACCGGTAACAAGATCGTCTCCCAGTATTTCCTTTACCATCGAGTTCAATAATACCCGGATTTTATTATCGGCCAGACCCTGCCGCAGAAACTTCTCCGCCCTCAGCTTATCTCTCCTGTGTACAAGGGTAACATCCGCTCCTATGTTTTTCAGATAAAGGGCGTCTGTTACCGCGGTGTTGCCTCCTCCGACAACAATCACCTTTTTGCTGTCCCTGAAAAAAAAGCCGTCGCAGGCAGCGCAGTAGCTCACACCCCTTCCCTGAAAATCTTTCTCTCCGGGGATCCCGGCTTTTTTGCTGACAGCCCCTGTAGCCAGCAGAACCGCCTTCACCATATACTCAGCCCGATCAGTCGTTACCACGAAAAAACCATCCGAATTCCTGTTTATATCGAGGACCTCTTCATTCTCATGTATATCCGCATACAAAGCAGCCTGCTTCGCCATCAGATCCATAAGCTTCCCGCCTTCAATTCTTTCAAAACCCGGATAATTTTCGACGACGGGAGTAATAGAAACCTGGCCGCCGATACCGGCCTTTTCTAAAACCACGCACTTAATACCGCTTCTTTCGGCATATATAGCTGCTGTGAGTCCGGCGGGACCCGCGCCTGTAACCAGGAGGTCTTTTTCTATCTTTTCAGGTATCAATGCAGTCCCCGGCAGGTCTTTGTGAATGATTTTCTGAACGTTCGATGCAAAACATCTTCTCCCGGACACAAAAAAAACGGAATTACCCTCGCCGGGGCCGGTAACCGCACATATTTTTTATTCGGAGCTTTCCGTGCATCACGGAAGATCGGCAGATATTTTTGGTTGGCTGTAAACTTTTCCGCTTCCATTTAAAAGGCCTGAATACTGATGGAGGTGCTAATAATAAAAATGCCCGGTCAAAGACCGGGCATTCTATTTAAATCCGGCGGCATCCTACTTTCCCATGACCTCGCAGTCATAGTATCATCGGCCATGGAGGACTTAACTTCCGTGTTCGAAATGGGAACGGGTATTTCCCCTCCTGCATCACCACCGGAAAACCTTATTCCTAGATAATCATAACATGAATATATCACAAAAAGCAACAAAAACTTTGACAACAGAAGGGAAATAAAATAAGGGTCAAGACTCACGGTCTATTAGTACTGGTCAGCTGAATACATTACTGCACTTACACCTCCAGCCTATCAACGTGGTAGTCTACCACAGACCTTCAGGTCCCGATCACTCGGGACGGGAGACCTAATCTCAGGGTGGGCTTCCCGCTTAGATGCCTTCAGCGGTTATCCCTTCCGAACATAGCTACCCGGCATTGCCACTGGCGTGACAACCGGAACACCAGAGGTTCGTCCATCCCGGTCCTCTCGTACTAAGGACAGATCCCTTCAAGTCTCCTGCGCCTGCAACAGATAGGGACCGAACTGTCTCACGACGTTCTGAACCCAACTCTCGTACCGCTTTAATCGGCGAACAGCCGAACCCTTGGGACCTACTTCAGCCCCAGGATGCGATGAGTCGACATCGAGGTGCCAAACCGCGTCGTCGATGTGAACTCTTGGACGCGATAAGCCTGTTATCCCCGGCGTACCTTTTATCCGTTGAGCGATGGCC
>JAYWMP010000198.1:0-4250 GCA_035873255.1 Nitrospirota bacterium | reverse complement strand
AAAGTCTTGCGCATTTCATAGTAACACTCTAGTCCAAAAACCAGTCACCTGTATATCAACAGCCGGCTGGGCATGCTGTCGCGCTTTATTATGATATGCTGAAGGATGAGGCCCGGAAATCCGAGTACCGCACCTTTCTGTTACCCATAAGTATTTTCCTGTTATAGACCCCTGACGGTCCATGGGGAGATGAGGAAACAGGTGCGGACATCATTGGGCCTGCTACAGGTGATAAATGCTGAATATATACCCGCAGATAAGCCTGAAGAACCAGAAAGTTGCTATAAATAAGTGCGAAAGTTTAAAATAATAGCTTCATGTATATTAAAGTCTCAATCTCTAAATATTTAATTCTCCTGGCCTTTTTATTATCAGTCACAGGCTGTCTTGAGATACCCTCTGTTAAAAATAGTGGACTCTCCGTCTCCCTCGTTGCGCCCAAAAATAGCGGCGGGGATATTAAGCAGCTTGATTCCACCCTTGATATCAATCCCCCTGCCTGGACTGGACCCGCTTCTGATACCAAATCCGAAACAGAGGAAGAAGCCGGTCCTGTTGTCTCAGATAATAATGACCAGAAAGTATTGGGTAAGGATGCCCCGTCAAACCCTGGTATTAGTGAAAAACCACCAAAACCTGTTGCCGTCCAGGATGAGGCGTATGATCACCGGGGAAAAAATGGAGGAGTCAATGGCTTAAATAATGCCGTTGATACCGGCATCACGGAAGAGGAAACCAGGGCTGCGAGGGCGCAGAATTTCCTGGACACCGCCTTGGAGTTTTATGAAGAATCACAGCAGTTATGGGCCGAAGGCGACCCTGAAAAATCGATCGAAACCCTGGATCAGGCATATGCATTTGTATTACAGGTCGACCCCTCTGATAGTCCGGAAATGGTACAGCAGATAGAAGACTTGAGGTTCATGATATGCAAGCGGATCGTGGAGCTTTACGCGTCGCGTTTTACGACTACAAACGGTAATCATAACGCCATCCCCCTGATAATGAATGAACATGTCGAAAAGGAGATCAAACGATTTCAGGGGCGTGAAAAAAAATATTTTATAGAGTCTTATAAACGATCAGGGTTTTACAGGGAGGAGATCGTTAAGGCGTTGAAGGAAGCCGGCCTTCCGGAAGAGCTGTCCTGGCTGCCGCTTATCGAAAGCGGGTTCAAAGTCAAGGCGTTATCAAGGGCCCGGGCGCTTGGTCTCTGGCAGTTCATTCCATCGACAGGGTATAAATTCGGTCTTCGACGGGACGCGTGGATTGATGAGAGGCTGGACCCGGAAAAGGCGACAGCCGCCGCCATAGCATATTTAAAGGAGTTGCACCAGATATTCGGAGACTGGACGACAGTGCTTGCCGCTTATAATTGCGGCGAGGGCAGGGTCCTCAGGGTGATCAGAAAACAGAAGGTGAACTATCTTGATAATTTCTGGGACCTTTACCAGATGCTTCCGTCCGAAACCGCGCGTTATGTCCCGAGATTTCTGGCAACGCTGCATATACTACGGGACCCGGCGGCATATGGTATTGAGCTGGATGAACCGGCAGCCACTGTCTCTTATGAGTCGGTGCCGATCAAAAAACAGCTACACCTGAAGGAAGTGGCCAGGGCGCTTGGAATATCCTATAAAGAACTTACATTGCTGAATCCGGAGCTGCGTTATAATGCCACACCTGGCATTCTCTATTACCTGAAAGTGCCGAGTGGGATGGGTGCGACCCTGATTTCGAAGCTTGACTCGATACCCCAGTGGACCTTACCACAAAATACCTATACATACCATAGGGTGAAAAAGGGTGAAACCCTGTCCTCGATCGCCCATAAATACCGCACGACCGTTAAGCGGATTGCGAGGGCGAATAATATCCGGCGGACGCATTTCATCAGGATTGGGCAGAAATTAAAGGTCCCGCTTAAAAGAGGCCTGAGGAGCAGCGCGGTTGCTTCAAGTGCTTCGCTTTCTCCTGATGGTACGTACAATGTCAGAAAAGGGGATTCCCTCTGGCTGATTGCCAACAGGTTCAAAATGACCACAAAGAAACTTCAGAAACTTAATGGTCTTAAATCCACGCATCTCAGGATCGGTCAGGTCTTAAAGATCAGGAGCAGATAGTTGAACTGAGCGGCCGCGCGTAACAAAACCGCAGACTTATTGATATATAAACAGACCGGATTTTCAGAAACCGGTCTGTTTATCTTTTCCAGTCACACCGATAATCATGTTCATCCAGTGCCTTTTGGGTGCAAAATACGCCCTAAAAGGGTATGTTTTGCCCTATTTCCCCAAGTTGATAAAAAAGAGAGGAGGGCTTTCAGCGGCTATAACTCCTTGAAAGCCTTGATAAATATAGAAATTTGAATGGAGCCGGGGAGGAGGGTCGAACTCCCGGCCTGCTGATTACGAATCAGCTGCTCTACCACTGAGCTACCCCGGCAAAGGATATATTTTAGCAGAAACAAAAAGTAAAATGCTTGTTCCCCTGTCGCTTTGTCGATTTTTGCGTGACGATCATGGTGTTTTGGCTACCAGACGTATCTGTTTCCCGGGTTATATCTTCCAGCAGACTTTCTTCTGCCGTGCGGCTTCAACCTCACTCTTTCTTGAAGCAAAACCTTTTTTGCCCATCATGCCGTAAGTGAAATTCTTCCCTTCTTCAACACCCGGCTGATTAAACGGGTTGATGCCCATCAGAAAACCGGTGAAAGTCGTGGCGAACTCAAAAAAGTGGAATAACTGACCGAGATGATAAGCATCGATTGCAGGCATCCGGATCGTCATGCTGGGTCTTTCCGTTTTTGCAATGGCAAGCTCGGTGGATTCTTCTTCCGCCTTGATCAGTTCAGAGAGCTTATGTCCGGAAAGATAGCTCATACCTTCAATGTCCTGGAATGTCGCGGGTATGGTGATGTCCGCCCCGTAGTCGTCTATTTTGATGAAAACGATGACCTTGTCTTCAGGCCCTTCCATCCAGAGCTGAAGCTGTGAATGCTGGTCCGTGGTGCCGACGGAAGGGTATGGGGTCATACCCATACCAAGTTTGCCGAGGCTTTCAGCCCATAACTGACAGAACCATCCGGAAAGTAGTTTCAGGCTGTCTGAGTAAGGGATCATCACGTTGATGTTCCTCTTCTCCTCGCTTTCCATAAGATAGAGTAAAGCACTGAACATCGCGGCCGGATTCTGCCATAATTCATGTATTAAACATTTCTCATGCATGTCCCTTGCGCCTCTCAGCAGCTCATCCGAGTCAAAGCCTATCACTTCGCATAGCAGTAGTCCCACAGGGCTCAGAACTGAAAATCTGCCCACAATTCCTTCGTTGATGGGCAGCGTCCTCATTTTATTTTCCATTGCAATACGTCTCAGGCTTCCGGAATAGGGATCTGTTGTTGCTATAAACCGCTTTGCTGCGTCATCACCAAGGACCTTTTTCATTTCATCCCATAATATCATGAAGGCCGCGGCTGTCTCGGCGGTGCTTCCGGATTTTGAGATAATGTTCACCGTCGTTTTTTTGAGGTCGGTCAGTTCGAGAATCTGTTTTAATGTCCTTGGGTCGACATTGTCATAAATAAATACCTTCGGACTTTTCTGCAGGTTATGAAGCGGGCTGAGCGCTTCAATTATGGCGCCCGGCCCGAGAGCTGAACCTCCAATCCCGAGGATCAGAAAATTGTCGGAATCATCCCTGACTTCAGCCGCCATTTTTTTGATCTCCGCAGTGTCCCTGAAAGGGAGGTCCAGGAATTCGAGCTCTTTCCATTTTCTCTGTACAATCTGCTGGTATGCGCTCTCGATTTTGACTCTCAGATTCTCGAGACGCCTTTCACTAATTCCTTTGACCCCTATTACCTCTTCCATCATATTGGAAAAATTGAGTTCGATCATTGCTACCTCCAGTAGTAAAAAAAGAAGATATTTTTATATTTCATAATACACTGTCATATAAAAGCAATCAACTGTTTTGCGGGGTTCCGGAATCCGGCGACCGGAGCGGCTGACATGTATTAAAGAAGATAAAGTGGCCGGAGTTCGAGGAGCGGATTCAAATCATAAATAACATCTGGTATAATTTAAAAATTGATACAGGCATAAAAAATATTTGCTGTCACATACCTGTTAAGACGCTGACAACAGAGACCGGTTAAAACCGTAATGTTGAATAGTAACGGTTGAATAGGGTTATAATGTTGGGAGGATAAAATGCAGGATAAAAAAGAAAAACTGGACAAACCCGGC
>JAYWMP010000193.1:0-13823 GCA_035873255.1 Nitrospirota bacterium | reverse complement strand
AACGAGGCCTTGATGCTGAAAAGTATTGTATTGCCTGAATAGCTGAAATCAGAAAAATTCGAGTCTCTCTTTGTATGCGTATATGTTATGCTGTTTTCAACCCGTTCCCTGAACTTATACTGCAATCCCAGTGATGATTTATACGTATTATCTTCTCTTTCGTCAGTCATTCCGCCGAGTGTCAGATCACCCTTGTATTTATCAGCGGTATATGAAAGCTTAGCGAACCCCATGGTCCTGGCGGTCAGCCTCTGTTGATATTCCACTCCGGTCCCGTTGGTGAGCATAAACAGTGTTGTCTCCATGTTAGTCTCCCTGGTTTTCCTTAACGCAGTGAATTTGATGGATGTTTTTGGTGTGAATTTATGTTTGATCTGCGTCTCGAAGAGAAAATTTCCGGTTTTTTTCGGGAATCCAATAAAGTTTTTTCGACCGTAGCCCACCTTTAATGTTCCCTTTGATTTGGCTGTAATGTCCCATTTAAGGCCACCCCAGAAATGGTGCTCCCTGCTGTTAAGCACGCTATTATCGGGATAATTAATATCGATAAAGTCATATTCTGCGAATAACGCGGTCTTCGGGCTGAATTTATAAAAAAGATGTGATATGAGAGCATTGTCACTACGGTCCCTGAACATATTTCTCTGTGCGTCATAGTCGAGCATAAAGTTGGAGTAATCGACGCCCAGCCGGAGTTTTCTCCCTATATCATAAGATATTGCCGCATTAAATGAGTTGCTCCTGAATTTGTCCACCGCATCCGCTTCTGTTGTCGAAACACCCGCCTCTCTTTCTACATAAGATATGGTGAACTGGTTGATGAGGTCGATATCCATAATACGGCCGTTATATGAAATTCTGTTATAAAGTTTATGGCTGTCGGTGTTTCCGGATGGAGATATTCCTGAATGAGACGGGATGTCGGCCCTGTATATCAAATATGCCTGATAGCGCCTTAAAATCTTATTATCGAACCTGCTGAACAGGCTGCCGCCTGGAGAACGCGTTGATATGTCCTGAAATGCCGGCGGGTTCTGCCTGATACCCGGCAGCGCAAGCCATATCTTTGGCGAAAAAACAGTAGTGAAACTGCTTTTCCTGTTGTCACTTGTGTTAAAGGCGTTGTCCGTATATATCCCTGTAATCATAAGAGAGGCATGAAGATAGCCGCTTTTTCTGCCGAATAGTTCCCGTGCGGTCCATTTCGCCCCTGACATAGTCGCATCTTCACCATCGCCGGCATTGTGTTGAACATTCCCGTCCCCGGAAGAGATCGTCTCCCATCCGGGAAATACTTCGGCGGAAATGCCGTTCCAGGGGAAGAGAAAACAGATAAATATAATATACAGAATCTTCTTCATAGTTTAACTCTTCTGTATTTGTCCTGTTTAATTTATGAAACCCTCCTGATCGATATGGATATTCTCTGTTTTTTTCGATTTGATGTCAAGAAAATTGGCGTAGATTTGGTTCAGGTGCTGAATCCAGACACCTGGACATGACGAGATTACGGTGTTCTCCCATGCCTTTTTCATCTTCAGTGGGAGTATCTGTCGCCGGGAATGAAAACCGATGAAAGCCCCATTTTCGATAAAGATTCAGGGCCGCCCTGTTATCTTCGGAGACCATGAGGTTTATCCTGTCCGCCCCCCCGGCGGCGGCCTTTGTCAGTGCTGTGCTCATCAACATATCACCTATGCCGGAGCCGCGGTGACGCGCGCGCACCAGCAGCCCGAAGAGCCACCATCCGGAGTGACGGAGATTATTCTTCGGGAACCTTTTGATGACCACCGCACCGGCGATCTTTTCTCCCAGGGTTGCGACCAGGGTATATTCACTCTCCTCCGCATTTTTGACCTTCAGACCGAAACTCCTGATATGCTCTTCCAGGTCCATGAACCGTGAGTAGCCGTACAACTTATATATGTCGGAGGCGTCATCCTCGCCGGCAACGCGGCAGCCGACTTTTCCTCCGAGCAGTTTCCCGGAAAGAATACGGTAGGATTTCAGTGACTGCACCCCCCGTAGCAACCCGGCGGCGGCCTGCTTTAACGGCCATGTAAACGCCGGCGGCTGGACGTACGTCCATAAGAGTATCGCCAACCGAGGAAGCCCCCTCTCATGCTGAATTATTCGTGTCCCACGTTGGATTCCGGCCACCTTGCCCAGTATCCGGTCTTCCATTACATGCTCGTCTCGTCCGGCTGACGCGTCCCCGCGCAATATGAGCATTGTCCGGTCGTTTATCATGGTCCTGCCGATAAAACGGTGCGCCGCCAGGTTTTCACCTGCGGACCGGTAAAAGGCTACGTCTCCTGTATCAAGCTCTGAAGCCAGGACGGGTTCCACAGTGAGGATATCGCCGTCACGGATAAATGGATACATGCTGGAGCCCCTGGCTTTAAAGGAGAAACTGCCGTTCCGTGAGAGCACCCCGGTGGATATGGCGGCAAAATCTTCCTGTCCCAGGATCACTTTACGCATCGGACAAAATCCACCACATTTATGTCAGGCGCAAACCCCAGCTCAAAGCAGGGAATCGTTGTGACGAGCTGCGCGCAGAAGTCGAGCGTAAAACGCATTCCTTCGGCGTCCCATAATGGAGGGAAGCAGCGGGCCAGCAGCATTGTTGAAGCTGACGCGCCTTCTTTCGGTTCGGCGGTATTGGCCGTGGCATGGCGAAGAAAGAATATCTTTTCGAGGGGCACTCCTTCAGGAGATATCCCGCTGTAGTCCCCGTGCCAGGGTGTGCCGTACATCCAGAAACGGTTGTTGCGCCATCGCAGGACAATCCGGTCATCATTCAGAATCAGCGCCTTGTCCTTAAATATCCGGGCCATGGTGGACTTGCCGTGCGTGGAATTCCCGGCAAAGAGGTAGCCGCGACCATTGTCTTCAATGCCGCAGGCATGCACCAGCAGCCCTCTGCCCTGGGCCAGAAGGCAGATCATCAGCAGTTCCGAAAGCGGAAACTCCAGTGGGTTTGGCAGCAGACCGTCGGACTGCTCTCCTGGAGCAGGATGGTTGAAGTAGACCCGGCCCTGCCGGAAGCAGGCGTCAAAGACCCCGACGCGATAATGATTAGGCCCCATGACCGGCGACCTGAGAACAAAAACATTCTCTTCCCCCCGATGGTAAAGACTCCAGATACTCCCGGAGTCGAAGACCCTGTCTTCTTCTCCCTGAATATCCAGGGGAATGCCGTCATAATCGGCATGGATGACTATATCGGGCTTACTGTTGCAGAGGAAATCCCGGCAGGCATCCTCAATCCGGATGTCCCCGGTCCTCCGTTTGCTTGTTACGCCAAAGACAATGTCGGCGATCCTGAGTGATGTCATGACGTGGTCGTTCATTTTCTCATGTCATTATCAGATAAGATAGAGTCGCCCTGTAATCTTATTCCGTCAAGACCCTATAATGCTGCAATCACCCTTTCCAGTGCACGTAGTCGTTGGGCCGGTTACGCCGCCGGTAGTCTTGCAGGTTGTCAGCACTGCTTCCTCGGCGATAAGCTGAACCTGTTCTATCTTCGGCCTGTTATACGGCCGCCTGCTCTTCTTCTCTGTTTCTGTTGTTTTTTTCATCATTTCCTCCGGTTTTACTGTTAAATCCAAATGCCGTTGCACGCAGGTGGGCGATCTGGCAGAGGTACTCCACCGGCGTCTCCTGGTCTCCGTTCTCCATCAGCGCCCAGCCGGGGCACTGCCCGCAGAGAGAGATCAATTCACAGCTCTTGCATGGTGTTCGTATTGACCACTTCTGCATCCGCACCCGCGGCATGATGTTCCGCCATCCATCATGGAACGTTCCATTTCTCAGGTTATGGGCGGGGACGCGCGCCATCATGCATGCGCTCATCCGTCCGTAAGGGTCGATATGAAAGGTTTCAATTCCGGCGCCGCACTGGTAGAGAAATTCGGGCCTTGGAGGTGCTCCCAGAAACCTGTCACAGAACTCACGCCATCCCTCCAGCCGCTTTTCGTCGGCAAGGTCCAGCGCCACCGCCTCCCCGGGTGGTATTCTGAACTCCGCGGGACTCCGTCCGCCGTCGGTCCGCAGGTTCAGTACCGGATCAAACCTGAAATCCAGGCCAAGCCCTTCGGCAAAGGCCTTTATATCCCATATCTCATGTTTGTTCAATGTAAGCACCATCGCCTTTAACTTAAGGGGAAGGCTGCGCTCCATCAGCAGGTCGATCCCCCGCATGCATGCATCATAGGAGCCGGGGATGCCGGTCACCCGCTCATAGGTCTCCCGCGTCCGGCCGTAGAGGGAGATCTCCAGAACGAACGGTCGCCATTCAGCCAGGTGGTCCGCGATAGCAGGGGTGATGGTTGTTCCGTTGGTAAAGATGGTGACCAGAAGTCCTTTTTTCTTTGCGTAGGTGTATATGTCGGGGAAATCAGGGCGAATAAAGACCTCGCCCCCTGTCAGCAGCAGCCAGAGACAGCCTTCATCAACAATCTGGTCCAGGAGGTTGCATATTTCTCCAGAACTCAGTTCTCTCTCCCTGGCGTCCCGGTCGCCGGCGGGCAGGTTAATGTAGCAGTGCGCGCAGCGCAGATTACACCGGGCGGTAACGTCGATGCTGCCTGTGAGAGGGATATTCCGGCCCCCGCATCTGTTATGCAGGCGCTTGCTGAAGTCGGCATAGCCGGTGACGGGAATATGCGGACATTCCATATTAAACGGTCTTCACGAAATTATGTTTTTCCAGTTGCCGCAGAAATTCGATCAGATCGGTTTCCGCTTCTTCCATGCTTACTTCAAACTCCCTGATGATCGCGTCCCTTATCTCAACAGCCTGTTTTTCGCCATCTATTAATTCCCATATGCGTCCGGCCGCTTCGTTCATCGAGTAGATGCTTTCGATCTCTCCCGCCTTCTGCTTAATAGGCACCAGGATGAACTCGCCCGCGATTTTTCTCGAAACAATGGATGGCTCCCTGGCAAATCTCCGGGAAATATATTCAAGACTCTTCATGGTCTAATAATAGCAAAATGATCTGATTAATAGTAGGTTCAGAAAGACGCCGGGCTGAAATACCTGCCGCCATCGCTTCCGGCGGGCGGGTCGATCTCCGCCTGCATCAGATCTTCTTCCTCATCCAGGTGGCCGAAATCCAGCCCCAGGCCCTCATAAATGCCGGTTATCACGGCCGGTTCTGCTCCCGCATTCAGTGTGCATCTGGCAACTACATCGGAAGTGAGCCCGGTCTCCATGGCGCCGGTAATTATCAGCCTCAAATCCCCACCACCATCAATTGCGCAACCGATGACATAACAGGCATCCCGGCCTGCCCTGATGTTGGTGCTGACAATTTTTTTTGTATCCAGACCGTTCCGTATGGATTTTTTAACAGCATTGCATATTTCTGCCCGCCCCGTATTGTTCGGCGTCAAAACGTCTTTAACATTTTCTTTTGTAATGGCCGGATTGGCCGAAAGTATGATTGATAATAAGATAAAAAAGAATACAGCCAGATATTTATTCATTAAATCGCCTCATTAATGTCACCTCTGAATTATTATCTCAAAACCGGCATAGCCTGTCAATATATAAATTTGCGATCGGTATATGTACCCACTATGCGGAATCAACGGCTCCGACCGCTGATTTATCCGCCGCTGATGATCTTCATCCCGATCCTTCTCTGTCTCGGGCCGTCAAATTCGCAGAAAAAAATCGACTGCCACCTGCCGAGAACAAGCCTTCCTTCATCTATGAGAATGTTCTGTGAAATACCTGTAAGGGTTGCTTTGATATGGGCCGCAGAATTACCCTCTTCGTGATGATAATCACCGTCAAAAGGGACCAGCCTGTTCAGCATCGTCAGGATGTCCCGCTGAACACTGGGGTCGGCGCCTTCATTTATAGTTATCCCGGCGGTAGTGTGAGGGACATAAAGACAGCAGATGCCGCTCGTTATTCCGGTCTCCGCCAATACTTCCCTGACCTCCCCGGTTATATCGATAAACTCTGTCCTTGCCCTGCTTTTAACATTAATATACTTTATCATCCGGTCCCACCTGAAAAACTTTTAAACCTTAAAAGCTGAAAATCTCTTCAAAGAAACCTGTCCCCGCTGAAAATTCGATCTTCAGTACAAGAATATTTTCGGGCGGATCAAGCTCCCTGATTTTTATTATATCTTTTTGGGTTGTGACAATCCAGTCCGCCCCGCATCGCTCAGCTGATTCTCTGATTTTGAGGACGTCTCTGCCGCTATAACTGTAATGGTCCCTGTAGGCCTTAAAACCGGCAAGTCCGCCGCCGGTTGACTCCACGGTCTTTTTGAAGGATTCCGGCCCGCCGACGGAACAGAAGGCGAAAACCTTCTTTCCGGAAACCCGGTCAAGAGATATTTTTTCACCTGAAATGGATATTAAGGAGACAGGGGCGTGCTCTGCAAAAAAGAGGGAGGCCACGGGATTGTACCTCCTTATCTCTCTGATAATATTGTCGATGTCCGGCCCGCCTCCGGACTTTTCCTTCTTTGTCAGGACTATGATATCGGCGCGGGAAAGGGAGGCGAGAGGCTCGCGCAGTCTTCCAATCGGCAGCAGCATCCCGTTGCCGAACGGGTTGCCTGAATCTATAAGGACAATGTCTTTGTCCCTGTGAAGTCCCCAGTGCTGAAATCCGTCATCAAGGATAAAAAGTACGGGACCTGTAAGTTGCGGGGTCTCCATCCGGTTGGCAGCGCCGGGGCCTCTGCCGCCTGCGAGTTCTTCTATCGCGAAAATACCGGCTTTATATCTGTCGCCGCCTTTTACGACCGGCACGTCTCTCAGCCTGTCCGCCATTAAGAGCGGTTCATCCCCGGCTTCCCCGGCTGTGAGTTTTTTTGTTACAAAACAGGGGCCCCTGGCGCTTCCCCTGTAACCTCTTGTGAGGATAATCGGGCTGAACCCGCGTCTTTTGGCCTCTTCGGCAACCGCTATTGTCGCGGGTGTCTTGCCGGTTCCGCCCGTAGTTATATTGCCTATGCTGATCGTTCTGAAAGGCAGTTTTTTCCGTTTTTTCATTCCGGAATATTTTGAGTATCTGTATCCGAGATAATAAACAAAACCAAGAGGGTCCAATGAAATCTCCCTCGTAATCCGTTATGAGCCCCCGGGCCCACAGGGAAATACGTAAATAAGCTGTTGCTGATAGCTCTTTATCATAATCTAAATCGGATGATTTTTCATGAAAAAAAGGAACGCCGCCAGAGAGCGGGAGAAATTATGAAACAGAGGAAATTGGGGAGCAGGGGGTGAACACCCGCGCAGTCACATGGAGGGAAGTTGCCCCTGTCTGTAGATTACAGGCATCAAGTGTGTATAATGAAATGGGTTGGATATTTGTTGTCCATGTACCGGAGGCGGAAATAAGCTTCAATAACGCCGTTCAGTGTTTTTGATCGGAATATCAGGGCGGCCCTGAAAATATCTGAATTTCAGTAAGGGGAATTAATTGGCTATAACAAAAAAAAAGGCGTCTCTGTTTATCCTGAAACTATCCATAAGCGCGATATCACTATGGCTTGTCTTCTCGAAGACGGACATCGGGCGGACATACACAATCCTCAAGGACCTCAGTATCTACTATTTCCTGCTGGCATCGCTCCTGTACGTAACATCGCTGTTTGTATCCTCGATCAGATGGAAACTCCTTCTGATGGGTGGATTCAGGATCCGGAAGCTCTTTTCTCTGTATATGATAGGGGCGTTTTTTAATACCATTCTGCCGGGAGTGGTTGGTGGGGATGCAGTCAAGGCCTATTACCTGAATAAGGACGCCAGGAAGGTCAGCCTTACACTCGCGTCTATTTTCATGGACAGGTATTTCGGGCTGATAAGTCTTGTGATTATCGGCATGACGGCGTATCCGTTCGCCATTGATTACTTTGGCGGCTCCGGGTTCAGGTGGCTGATGCCCATCATGTTTATTGGCGCTGTTGTCGGAAGCCTTCTGTTTTTCGGCCTTAAGGTCGGAAAGAGGTTCCAGCTGATCTCGGAGTTTTACGGCTATTTCAGTTCATTAAAGACAAGAAAAGATATCATTGCGAAGGCGCTTCTGCTGTCAATCGTTATTCAGTTTTTGAATTTTACGAAGATCATCATACTTGCTTATGCAATGGGAGAAAAGATCCCCCTCCTCACGTTTTTTATCTTTCTCCCGATAGTCGTGATCATTACTTCACTGCCGATTTCCATCTCCGGCCTCGGGTTGAGGGAGGGTTCCTCCGTCCTGCTGTTCGGTCTTATAGGCATAAGACCCGAGGCGGCGACCGCGCTTGCCCTCGCATGGTTTTTTGCCGTGGTTACCGGGAGTCTGCCTGGTCTGGTGCTATATCTGGCCCGGGCGGATAGAACGGCGGATTAGGCGCTATGCTCTTGCCCCGACGCCTCGCACGCCACCGGTTTTTAGAAGCTGGAAATATGTTCTTAATCAAACGCCGTGGTCAGGCCATGGCGTATAAGGAGAGGAGATTATATGCCGTTCATTACAGTTAAGGGAAAAAGGATGTTCTTTGAAGAAGAGGGGGATGGCTTTCCTCTTCTGTTTGGACATAGTTATCTTTGGGACGCGGACATGTGGAAGCCGCAGGTTGCTGAACTGGCAAAATCATATAGATGTATTGTGCCGGAGATCTGGGGACATGGGCGTTCTGATGTATTGCCTGGAAGGCCTTATTCGATCGAGGAACTGGCCGGGGACCACTGGATTTTCGCCAGGGCTCTGGGATTAGAGCAGTTTGCCGTGATCGGCTTGTCCGTGGGAGGAATGTGGGGAGCGCATATGGCGCTTGCTCATCCCGAGGCTGTCACAGCTCTGGTATTAATGGATACCTATTCAGGACCCGAACCTGATGAGAGCATGACGCGTTATTTCAGGATGCTGGATATTGTGGAACAGACGGCGGCAATCCCCCCGGACCTGGTGAAGACCCTTGTGCCGCTATTCTTTTCGCCCGCAACCTTGCGAAGTCATCATGATTTTGTCGATGGTTTTAAAGATAATCTGGCGTCGGTCCGGGCTGAGATGATCCCCAGCATAGTTGATATCGGCCGGGGAATATTTTCCCGGAAATCTATTTTAGACCGGCTTCCCGGGATAAATATTCCTGCGCTGGTGATCGTCGGGGCCGACGATAGCGCCAGGCCGCCGGAAGAATCCCGGCGAATGGCGCAATTGATCCGGAACGCACAACTTGAGGTGGTTCCCGAAGCCGGACATATATGTAATCTTGAACAGCCGGAACTGGTGAACAGACTGCTTGGCCGGTTTTTAAATGAAGCCTTAACAGCCTGATGTTCTGCTTTCAGGTCAGGGGTGTAATCGTCTTTATCGCCTTTTCCAGTCTTCTGAGAGTCTTTTCCCTGCCGATAATATTAATCACTTCGAATATTCCGGGACTCTGCGTGCCGCCTGTTAATGCAACGCGCACGGGCTGGGCGAGGCTGCCGAGCTTGATGCCGTGCCTCTCAATTATCGATGTGAAGAGTTTTTCAAGCCCTGATACCGAAAAATCGGAGATGGAAGCAAGGCTGTCTTTCAGATCTACCAGGTAAGGGAGGTTCTTTTCATTAAGAAACTTTGTCCTGGCCTTCTCGTCATACTCCACTTCCCCGGCAATATAGTAGCGCAGCGAAGCCGCGAGTTCTGTCAATGTCTTGGCGCGTTCCTTTAACGTATCTATCGCTTTTGAGAGCCAGGCCATATCCAGCGGCGGCTGTCCCCCGGATATAATGTTCTCCTTTTCAAGGAACGGCAGAACAAGCTCCGCAAGGTTTTCCGATGATGAATTTATTATGTACTGGCTGTTTAGCCATAGAAGTTTTTCAGGATTAAAAACAGCTGCTGCTTTGCCCACGTTTTCAAAAGTGAAGTATTTAATCAGTTCTTCCCTTGAGAAAATCTCCTGGTCACCGTATGACCAGCCGAGCCTTACCAGGTAATTTATAAGAGCATCAGGAAGATAACCCATTTCATAATATGCCATTACTGATGTGGCCCCGTGTCTTTTGGAAAGTCTGGCCTTGTCAGGGCCGAGTATCATCGGGAGATGTGCAAATTCAGGCAGTTCATATCCGAATGCATTGTAAAGTTGTATCTGCTTCGGCGTATTGTTCAGGTGGTCGTCTCCCCTGATGACATGGGTAATCTTCATGTCGACATCATCAACGACCACGGTAAGGTTGTAAGTGGGCGTTCCGTCGGAGCGTAAAATAATAAGGTCATCTAGCCGTTCGTTCTCGAATACCACCTCTCCCTTTATTAAATCATTCACGACCGTCCGGCCTTCCCTCGGCATTTTGAACCTGACCGCGGGAAGTGGGCCGCCAACGGGTTTGCTCAGGTCCCGGCACCTTCCGTCATACGCAAGGGACCCCCCCCGCGCCGCAGCCTCTTTGCGTCTGGCCTCAAGTTCCGCGGGTGAGCAGTAGCAGTAATACGCCCTGTCTTCTTTTAGAAGTTTGTCCACATAGTTTCTGTACAGGTCAAACCTCCCGGTCTGTCTGAATGGTCCTTCATCCCAGTCGAGACCGAGCCATTTCATCCCTTTGATTATCTCTTCTATATATTCATCGGTGGAGCGGCTCCTGTCGGTATCTTCTATTCTTAATATAAACGCGCCGTTAAAGTGTCTGGCGTAAAGCCAGTTAAACAGGGCCGTCCTGGCCCCGCCTATATGAAGAAAGCCGGTTGGGCTCGGCGCAAAACGGACTCTTACTTTCTCAGTCAAAATAACCTCCTGTATTAAGATTTACCCTTTAATATAACAAGTCTCAGAAACTTTTTCGTCTCGCCGGTCACCCTGAATCTTTCATCGGCCCGGTAGCCGGCTATCCAGACGATCTCATTATCTGAAACTATAAGAGGAATGCTGTCCCTTTTATCCCTGGGGATTTTTTCATCGACGAAATAATCCTGGAGCTTCTTCCTGTTGCCGAATCCGAGAGGGAAAAAAAAGTCGCCCGGCTTCCTCGGCCTGATTTTAAGCGGGAAGTTTGCCTTGTCAGCATCCAGAAGCACGGAAGACTTCCCGTCACCGTAATCTTCGGACTTATCTTCCAGAGACGCCTTAATCACCATGCCCGCCCCGTTTATGATAACATCGCAGGGCCGTGCCATCTCATATTCCCTGATCCTTACGGGCAACTCCGAGGTTATTGTCAGCAGGGCGTATTCCCTGATTATCCTGACGCCCTTTGGAAGATACAGCCTGTCTCCGGACTTCCCTTTCCGGATGATTCCTATAATGCCTTCAATATGGAGAAAGCTTATGCCTCTTAACCCCTCGGTCGCCTCAATGGCGCGCCTGAGAACCCTTCTTAATATTACGGTGTCCATCCCCTCCAGGGGAGAGATGAACAGCTCAATCCTGTTATCGGTCTTCCTGCTGATAAGCTTCATCAATGTCTTTGTGACTATTATATTGAGGTAACGTTCCTCTTCCTGCATGATTGAGGCGGTGACGCCGAGAGAGCTTATTAACCTGGGGTTGTGCTTTTTTAGCCCGGGCATGACCGACAGTCGTAACCAGTTTCTGAAATAGTCGGTACCGAGATTTGATGAATCAACAACATAACCTGCCTTCTCTTTATCCAGAAAATCCTCGATGGCGGGCCGCTCTATCTCTATCAGGGGCCTGATTATCTTCCCGCGCTTAACGGGTATACCGGAAAGCCCTTTAGGTCCCGTTCCCCTGATGAGCCGCATAAAGATGGTCTCCGCCTGGTCGTCGGCATTATGCGCAAGCGCAATTCTATCTGCGTTAATCTCGTTGGCTATCTGATCAAAAGCCTTGTATCTCAGTTCCCTTGCCGCCTCCTGTTTGTTCAGTCCGTGTTCCTTTTTATAGGAATGCACATCTATGGATCTAACAATAAAGTTTATATCCAGTTGTTTGCAGAGACCTTTGCAGAAGTCTATCTCCCCCGGGGTTTCATCCGGCCTCAGGTGGTGGTCAATATAAACAGCATGTAATGAGAGGCCGTATTCACCTCTCAGCCTGTTCAGGATATGCAGCAGACAGACCGAATCAGGTCCCCCTGAAAGGCCGGTAAGAACGGCATCTCCTCCTGTCAGCATGGAATGCTTATTGATTGTGGCGGTAACTCTGGCTGTAAGATCCGGGCTTTGCAATATAATTGACCTTTAATCCGGGATTTTTAATAAAGAACAACGACTGTATTAGTATATATGAAATAGATAATAAACCTGAACATTGCAGTGGAACCATTGAATGGAAACGGGTGGAAGCGCAGTTCCCGTAATGACGGGTTAGTGAGGGGAAAAACTGAACGGTCGGGTCCGGGGACTCCCCTGGATTGAGCCGGGATGAGGTCCGGTCACTTAATCTTTTTAAGTCCTTCCGAGGCTTTAATGTTCTGCGGATCGATTTCCAGCGCCCTCTGGAAAGTGCTTTTAGCCCTTGCTTTAAAATCCAGCTCCAGGTACAGATAACCCAGTTCAGCCATATAATCCGCATTGCCGGGGTCAAGCTTAAGCGCCTTTTTCATAGAGAGTTCGGCCTCTTTTGTTTTTCCGCTTTTCAGAAGAGCAATGCCATAAAAGTAATGATATTCAGGTACCGAGCTGTCTAAAACGACGGCTTTTCCGAAAAACCTGAGCGCCAGCTCATAGTTGTCCTTATTAAAGAAAAAGTCGGCGTCCAGGAACTCTTTTCCTTTATTGAACTGCATTCTGGCCGTTTTTTTTGTGTCATGTATAGTTGGGCCTGGTTCAGCCGGCTGCTGTCTCCTGCTGTCCGGATTTGAGAGCACTTTGTAAGCCTCGGTTATATATGCAAAAATAGCATTCAGCTTTTTTTTCAGGGAATCGGACTGGAAATGCAGATACCTGTCGGGGTGGAACTCTTTCGCCATCTTATGATACGCGCATTTTATTTCATTCAGGGTGGCATCTCTGCTTATATTCAGAATTCCATAATATCCGAGTGATTTGTATTGTTGATACATCTTTCCTATTTTATCAGCAACGGCCGGATCAAGCTCCGGTTTTGGCTGCGCGGTTGCTTTCCCTGTATCCGATGGAGCTTTGGGCCGGGTTCCTGCGACAACATCAATTATCCGTGTATTGTAAAGTGAACAGATGATTTTAAGTGTTTCTGCTTCATCGAGGGGGGAGACGGAGATAATATCCCCAAGAGTCCTGTTACCGTCTATAATTGATAATATCCTTTCATCATTCTTATCCGGTCTTATTTCACGCAATCTGTCCGAATTGTTTGATGAAAAAAACAGGGTTGAATCGGGAGGAGGGCAGTTGTTCCTGATTTTCCCGATATTATCTATTGATTTAATCCCCTGGTAAATAAGGTTGCTGTCATCAAGATTAAGAGTGATTAACTCTTCGGGAGGTATCGGATCGTTGTTGAAAATAAAGCTGCCCTGTTCAAGCCCGAGTATGTTTACTACAATCTTTTCGGCCTGGTAACGCACGGCCCCGGGCAGTTCGCGCGGACGGAGATATCCAAGTTCAACAAGCGCGGCGCCCTGAGGCCTGCCTGTCTCTTCGATTAAATCAAGGGTCTTTTTATATTGATACGGATTGATCTTCCCCTGGTTGAGAAGCATTTTCGCGATGCGATCGTCTTCTTCATCGGAACTGGAGAAGACGATCGCGCCCTTTTTGAAATAGATCTTTTTTGTCGACAGGCCGGTATTTATCTGCAGTATGCCGGTTTTGCCGGTTTTTTTAATCCCGGTAAGTATATCCAGCAGCCTGTAGTTGTTTAAATTGCCCTTTATATGGCCGATTTTCTTTATTCCCAGCTTCAGTCCGGAAGTCATTTTATCGACCC
>JAYWMP010000147.1:0-1904 GCA_035873255.1 Nitrospirota bacterium | reverse complement strand
CTCTCTATGTATCAGTGCATTCCACCAACAGAACTGTGCGTAACAGACTGCTGGGTAATCCAAAGGCGTCGGATATAATGAAAGAATTAAAGTTTTTTTCCGGGAACAGGATACGAATGCATACCCAGATTGTTCTCTGTCCAGGGCATAATGACGGCATGGAGTTGCGGAATACGATCAAGGATATATTTAAGTTCTATCCCTACACCTCATCAATCGCCGTCGTTCCGGTAGGACTTACAACGCCCGGGAGACTTAAGGCCGAGGCCGTCACAAAAGAGACCGCCATCGAGACCATGGAAATAGTGAAATCGTTCCAGAAGAGGTTCAAAAAAAACCATGGAGATCCCGTGGTTTACTGCTCCGACGAAATGTATATAAAAGCCGGTCAGCCCTTCCCCAGGTTGAAGGAATACGGAAGTCTTCCCCAGATCGAAAACGGCGTCGGAATGACCTCTCTCTTTATCCATCAGTCAAAAAAGATCAGAATACCCAGGTCAATCACCGGAGGGAAGAAGCTCCTCACCGTTACAGGCGTTTCATTTTATCCTTTTCTGAAGAAGTTTACAGACCGGCTCGCAGAGAAAGAAGGTATTCATATTGATCTGCTTTCAGTCGAAAATAATTTCTTTGGTCCGTCAATTACGGTCACCGGCCTTCTTACCGGTCGGGACGTGATAAAGGCCCTGCACGACAATACGGATTCGTATGAAGTTCTCATCGTCCCTGACTCGGCGCTGAAAGAAGACGAGGACATCTTCCTGGACGATGTCTCACTGAAGGACGTTGAAGAGGCATCCGGATTAAAAACCGTTAAAACGGTAGCAACACCACAAGGACTTATAGACACTATCAGCAGCCTTGGGCAGGATTGAAAGTTACTGTAATAAATTTTATTCCGTACCGTTGTGAATTTTCAAGAATCGATTAACCTGAAAAACATGGAGTCTGATATGAATATTACAGGAAAGACGAAAATAACGGGGCTTTTTGGCTATCCGGTTGAGCACTCGTTATCTCCCTCAATGCATAACGCCGCATTCGAAGCCCTCGGCCTGGACTATTGCTATCTCCCGTTTCTGGTCCGGCCCGATGATCTTGACCGCGCGGTAGATTCTATAAGGGCGCTCAATTTCGCGGGAGTAAATGTAACAGTGCCGCACAAGGAAGCTGTTATCCCCCTGCTGGACAGTATAGATGAAGAGGCCTTGTTCATAGGAGCCGTCAACACCATAGTAAATACCGATGGAGGATTGAAAGGCTACAACACCGACGGTAGGGGATTTATGCGCTCCCTGTCGGAAAACAACATCAGCGTTGAAGACAGAAAGATTCTGGTAGTTGGCGCGGGCGGCGCTTCAAGGGCGATAAGCTATTACCTGTCTGAGAAGGCGGATAAATTATATCTCTTTGACATTGACGCGAACAAACTCGGGAAACTGGTGGCGGACCTTTCAAAAATCAGGAGCAATGTCTCGGGTCTTCATGAGATTCAGGACCTCGGAGAGTTCGGTATAATAATCAACGCCACACCGCTCGGCCTTAAAAAGGGAGATCCATTGCCTTTCAGCGCGTCTTCACTCAGGCCCGGCCAGGTGGTATGCGATCTTATATACGGAAACACGCAGATACTTGAGAGCGCCGCAGGCAAAGACTGCCTGACAGTTAACGGACTCGGCATGCTTTTATGGCAGGGTGTCCTCGCATTTGAGCTCTGGACGGACATATTCCCACCCGTTGATGTTATGAGAAAAGCATTATCATCCGGCAAAACCTGAAATCCGGTTGTAACTGGCCGGTTTATTAAACATTTATGGAAGATGCACGTTTTTTGTGAATACCTGGATACTTGTCAGGGTTTACTAAAAAACGGCTATATGATAAAATTTTTATATGAAAAGAAG
>JAYWMP010000138.1:0-4780 GCA_035873255.1 Nitrospirota bacterium | reverse complement strand
CTCTTCCGAAAACCCTTTTATATATATAGTCAATATTACTGAAATAATGCTTCAGGTCGAATATATCGTCTATATCGCCTGATGTAAGATATTTTTTAACTTTTCTGTCTTTCAGTAGCAGCTTTCTGAACTCCTTTTTCTCCGCCCAGCTCTTCATGGCGTTGTCCTGGACGATCGCGTATGCGTCTTCCCTGGTCATCCCGTTCTCGGTAAGCCTGATCAGGACTTTCTGTGAATTATACAGGCCGAAGCTCCTCCCCATATTCTCCTTCATCTTTTCCGGATAAACATGCAGCCCCGAGAGTATCCCTGTCAGTCTGTTCAGCATATAATCCAGGAGCATCGTGCTGTCCGGTATTATAACGCGCTCCACGGAGGAATGCGAAATGTCCCTTTCGTGCCATAACGCAACATTTTCGAGGGCCGCCATCGAATTAGTCCTCAACAGCCTGGCCAGGCCCGAAAGATTCTCGCATCCGATGGGGTTGCGCTTGTGGGGCATCGCCGAAGACCCTTTCTGCCCCCTGGCGAACGGCTCTTCAACTTCAAGCACCTCCGTCCTCTGAAGGTGTCTTATCTCGACCGCGATCTTCTCGACCGAGGCCCCGACTATCGCCAGCACTGAAAGATACTCCGCGTGCCTGTCCCTCTGGACGACCTGGGTTGCCACCGGTTCCGGTTTGAGCCCGAGCTTTCCGCATACCTTCTCTTCAATCTCAACGGGTATATTAGAAAATGTCCCTACGGCGCCGGACAATTTGCCGACGCTTATTGTCTTTCTCGCGTTCTCCATTCTCTTCAGGTTTCTCTTCGCCTCTTCATACCAGAGGGCGTATTTCAGCCCGAATGTCATGGGCTCGGCATGAACACCGTGACTCCTGCCGATGCAGACAGTGTCCTTATATTTAAATGCCTGTTCTTTCAGTACCGCCATGAGATTTTTAATATCTTTTATGATTATCCCCGCCGCCTCTTTCATGAGCAGGGACTGCGCCGTATCCACTATATCCGACGAGGTAAGCCCCTTATGAATGAACCTTGATTCAGGGCCGGTCTTTTCAGCCACGGAAGAAAGGAAGGCGATCACATCATGCTTGACAACCTCTTCTATCTCATCTATCCGCTGAAGGTCAAAACCCGCCCTGCTCTTTATCACCTTGAGAGCGGCCGGGGGGATCGCGCCGAGTTCCGCCCATGCCTCGCATACGGCGATCTCCACATCCAGCCATTTCTGAAACCTGTTCTCCGGCTCCCAGAGGTTCCCCATCTCTTCGCGAGTATAACGTCTTATCATAGTCTCCTCTTCAGTTTAATGTTTTTCAGGATATACTTCATACCATCCATCGCCGCCCGATTAATTCGACACGGGTCCGAACAGGATCCATCATGAGAATTCCCGCCCGCGACATTCATCTCTTCGGGTCCGGCATGCACGCCTGAAACAATATTGCCGGCGCTATGCCTTCCCGATATTACGGGCAATCTTATCCAGCAGGCCGTTTATGAACGGCGCCGATGCCGAAGATGAATATTTTTTTGCGATCTCAAGCGCCTCGTTTATTGTTACCGCGGAAGGTATATCGTTTCTATAGATTATTTCATAAACAGCAACTCTCAGGATATTCCTGTCTACAACCGCCATACGTTCCAGCTTCCAGTGTTCGGTCGCCGTCTCTATTGCACCGTCAATCTCTTCGATTCTGTCTATCGCGCCCTTCACAAGTTCTTCGGCGAATTGCCTGTCATCCGCACTCTCACCTTTCTCAGCCATTAGATCACCCGGACATCCAGGTTCACGCCCGCCCCCGGTAAAATCATGCTGGAACAACATCTGGAGCGCATACTCCCTGGCATTACGGCGCTTCATAAAAGGACGGCGGACAACAGGGGATGGAAATCCAACGGTCTTTGCCGGATCTCCCTCCTCACAGTTTCTTTATTACCTGCGCCATCTCTATCGCCGTCATCGCGGCGTCAAATCCCTTGTTGCCGCTCTTTGTACCTGCCCTTTCAACGGCCTGTTCGATCGTGTCGGATGTTATTACGCCAAAGGCTATAGGCACGCCGGTCTCCAGGGAGACGGTTGCAACACCTTTTGAAACCTCCGAGGCGACATAGTCGAAATGAGGCGTCGAGCCCCTGATTACCGTCCCGAGACATATTACCGCATCGAATGCACCCCTGACAGCCATCTTCTTTGCAGCCAAAGGTATCTCGAAAGCACCCGGCACCTTGACCACCTCTATCTCTTCCTCCACGGCCCCATGTCTCAGAAGCGCGTCAATCGCTCCGTCAAGAAGCTTGCCGGTAATAAAGTCGTTAAACCTGCTTACAACAATCGCAAACTTAAGACCATCAGCCTGTAATTCTCCCTCTATGACTTTCATAATAGCCCTCCGAATCTTAATTTATACATTATTCAGAATATGTCCGAGTTTCTTCTTCTTGGTCTTCAGGTAACGCAGGTTCTTTTCATGAGGACTGCTCTCTATCGGCACCCGTTCAACCACTTTCAGGCCGTAACCTTCAAGCCCGACGATCTTTTTCGGATTATTCGTCATCAGACGCATCTTTCTCACTCCAAGGTCGACAAGAATCTGGGCCCCTATACCATAATCCCTGAGATCAGGCTTGAATCCCAGCTTGAGGTTCGCCTCGACAGTATCGAGCCCCTTGTCCTGGAGTTCATAGGCCTTTAATTTATTTACAAGGCCGATGCCCCTGCCTTCCTGTCTCATATACAATATTATGCCCTTGCCCTCCTGGTTTATAATCTGCATCGCCTTATGCAGCTGCTCCCCGCAGTCACACCTTTTTGAACTGAAGACATCACCCGTAAGGCATTCTGAATGCACCCGGACCAGCACATCGTCATCATGTTTAATATCGCCCTTTACAAGGGCTATATGGACGTTGCCGTCAGCAGTATTGGAATATGTAACGGCCGTAAACTCTCCGCCGTATTCCGTCGGTATTTTTGTGGTGGTAACGCGGTGGACAAACAACTCTGTCCTCATTCTGCACCTGATAAGGTCTTTAATCGTCACAATCTTTATGTTATGTCGCTTCGAAAACTCCAGGAGCTCGGGCATTCTGGCCATTGTACCGTCATCACTCATGATTTCGCATATCACGCCGGCGGGATAACAACCTGCCAGTTTTGCGATATCAACAGAACCTTCCGTCTGGCCCGCCCTCTGTAATACGCCCCCTGGCTTCGCCTTAAGGGGAAAGACATGGCCGGGTCTCGCCAGGTCATCGGGTTTTGCGTCGGGATCTATGGCGGCAAGAATCGTGGTCGCCCTGTCCGCGGCCGAAATGCCGGTTGTAACGCCTTTCTTCGCTTCGATCGATACAGTAAAGGCGGTCCCGAAAGCAGAGGTGTTTTCATCGGTCATCATGGGAAGCCTCAGGTCTCCAATCCTTTCGGCCGTTAGAGACAGGCAGATAAGACCCCTCCCGTATTTAGCCATAAAGTTAATCGCCTCGGGAGTAACCCTGTCCGCCGCCATGCATAAATCACCTTCATTTTCCCTGTCTTCATCATCAACCAGTATGACCATTCTGCCCCTGGCTATATCTTCAATCGCCTCGTCTATGGTGCTGCATCTGCTTTTTTGCATCTTCCGTTCAACTCCTTAAAAATATATTCTTACGCAAACCCTTCTTCTGCAAGTGTCCGCATTAAACTTTCATCCTTGTTCCTGTTGAGCGACTTCGACACATACTTGCCCAGAATATCAGTCTCGATATTCACCGAATCTCCCTGCCCCTTGAAACCGATCGTCGTAACACGCGCCGTATGGGGAATTATAACTATGGAAAAACCTTCCCTGAACACATCCACAACAGTCAGGCTTATTCCGTCTACAGCAACTGATCCCTTTTCCACCAGGGAGCGGGCAATCCGCTCTTCAACACCGATCACAATCTTATAAGCATCCCCGGTAAGGGTCTTCGATTTTATCCTTCCCACACCGTCTATATGTCCTGTCACAAAATGTCCGCCGAGCTTCGAATCAGCTCTCAGGGAAGGCTCGATATTCACACTGTCGCCCTTTTTAAACCACCCGAGATTCGTTGACTTCAACGTCTCATCCGAAATATCAAACTCCAGCAGATCGCCTTTTATCCCGGTAACAGTCAGGCAGGCCCCGTTTATCGAGATGCTGTCGCCCAGGCCGGCATCCGGAGCAAGTGCCTTTGCCTTCAGAGAAAGACGCGCGCCAAGCTCTTTTTTTGTCAGGGAAAACACCTCACCCATCTCCATGATCAAGCCGGTAAACAATCAGTATTTCTCCTCCATCTCAAAATCCAGTCTCTTCTGGTAAACGTCCCCAAACTTCACTGTCTCCGACCAGAAGGCCCTGACCACGGTTCTCTTACCACGTTTTATCACTTCGATGTTTTCTTTCGGGATTTGGATGTCCAGGTCTTCCGCCAATTCCATAATCCCGGTCTTTAAGGCCGCGTCACCCGTAACCCCTATCTCCAGCAGATTCTGCGTATTCGAACCAAGCTTATAATAATGGAGATAAGGCCTGGCGAACGATAGCCCCACGTAAAGGAACAAACAAAAAATAAGTAACCATGCAAAACCCTTTATAAATCCATCTTTGCCAATTCCGTATTTCATCTTATTATTCGTCCTATCCTGTTAAAGCGGACCCGGGTTTCATCCCCATCCCAGGACCAGTAAATGATAATCGCCTTCCCCTTTATTATATCAAGGCCCACGAATCCCCAGTACCTGCTGTCATAACTGCTGTCCCTGTTGTCC
>JAYWMP010000133.1:0-1937 GCA_035873255.1 Nitrospirota bacterium | reverse complement strand
CAAACCTTTTGAACTGAACTTGGCCTTGACAGGATAGTTGACAGGCATGAATAAAAAGAAGACAGACAGAAAACAGCAAAGCCCCGGCGCATTTGACCGCGGCCGGCTCCGTATTGGTGACAACTGGAATGCCATTACAATAATCGCCCTTTCCCAGAGCAATCCATTAAAGGCGATTGCCGAATTCGTCGAAAACAGTATTGACGCCGGCGCCGGAAACATATCAATTATACGTGGTAAGGAGAAGGGGGACCATTATCTTAAGATCATTGACGACGGCGAAGGTATCCGGCGGGATGAAAACGGAATACCGAATTTCAAATATGTAGCTACACATATTTGTGACTCAATTAAAAAGCAGTTAAAAAAAAACGGTACCACAGGGATGCAGGGTGAATTCGGTATCGGCCTGCTCAGTTTCTGGACTGTTGGGGAGAAACTCAGCCTTATGTCATCAGGGCGGGATAGCAGGACTTATCAGATGCGGATGGTTAAGGGGGAGCCTGGATATACGATCAACCAGAAGCGCATCCTGGTGCCGGTCAAGGGCACGGAATTGTCCATTTCGCCGCTGCTTCCCGGCGTCAGACACATCAGCGGAGAAAAGATACAGCGTTACCTTGCTTCAGAACTGAGGGACCGTATACGAAGATCAAAAATCAGGATCAGTATCACCGACAGAACGGCGCGCAAGGAGATGCTGGTTGAACCGCGGGTGTTCGGCGGTCGGTTGTTGCACCGTCTTCCTTCACTATCTTCAGCGCTGGGGGAGATATATACTGAACTCTACATAAATGAAGCAAGCAGTGAGAACCGGGTCGGCCTATACCGCTCCGGCACGAGGGTGCTGAATTCAATTACTGATCTCGACAGGTTCAGGAGTGAGCCATGGACATCAGGCTGGCTCGAAGGTATAATCGACGTTCCTTTCCTGAACCTTACTCCGGGTACGAGGAGTGGGATCATCCATGACAATTACTTCGCGGAATTCAGTTCCCTGATAGCTCCTCTTGAGAAAAGGCTTTCTGAGATCATCTCCGAGCAGCGCAAGGCTGAAGAGGAGAGGGCAAGCCGAAAGGTGCTGAAATCCGTCCAGAATGCCCTGAAAGAAGCGATTCTTTCCCTTCCACGGGAGGAGTATGACTGGTTTGATATTCACCTTGGAGAAAGGGACAAGCCCGGATGTCACCCTGGGGAACATACGCCCGCCCTAAGTGAAAATAACGTGGGAGCAATGGGAGTTTCTTCCGGAGAAGGCGAGGAAAAGGCGCAGAAGGAATTTTTTGAATTTGCAGGACCTCTTTATAGTGTCAGGATGTCGCCGGCGTCGTCCGTTGTCCCAGTTGGAACGACAAGGAATTTCCGCGCTATTCCCCGTGACCAGAGGCGGAGGCTTGTGGAAGAAGATTTGCACTTTAACTGGAAAATTGAAGAAGGGGCCGGTACGCTTGAGAACCCTTCCGGTGAGATTGCCATATTCAGGGCTGCTGAGGAACCCGGACTGACGACCTTATCGGTTACCGTGAGGCAGGGAGAGACCGTCTGCACCGCTGAAGGATTGATCACCGTGACCGATACAATTATACCGAAACATGACGAGAGTAGTGGTTCGAGGAAAGGAATGCCGGGCTATACATTCAGGCGCGCCCCGGGAGAGCTGTGGCGGTCTCAATATGATGAGAAGCAGAACGTCATAATTATAAACAATGGCCACAGGGATTTCGTCTATGCATCAAAAAACAGGACACGAAAGCTGCGCTATATCTGCCGACTTTTTTCAAAGGAACTTGTATATCGCAACTTCCCGGGTCTACCGTCTGACCAGCTCCTTGAGCGGATGATCGAGTTGAGCCTTTACACGGAAGATTATCTGAAATAGCCGGCAATATTTGGTATTTGATAGTAATCATTCGTGTCGCGGGTGTCAAAATACCGTG
>JAYWMP010000265.1:0-3448 GCA_035873255.1 Nitrospirota bacterium | reverse complement strand
TTCGGCGTTTTGGAGAAAATAATGGCGGTTAGCTGATGTTTATCGCCTTTTTTTGCCATATCCCGGCGATAATAGTCCGTTTCATCACTGATTTATTCAGAAGGGCTCAACAGTTTCTTTTCCCTGCATCCTGGTGTTGATTATCTGTGAAGCGCTTGGGACTTCCCCTGAGTTCTGGTTAACCTTTGAAGATTCGTGCAGGAAGGATAGAGCCTGGGCATCCCCGGACGTGTCAGGTGGCAGTATATCCGACGATTGATATGCCGGCCCTGTCGGCTTCTTTTATCATTTCTTCCCTGTTGATGATTATACTCTTTCCGGATTCAACAGCAAGCAGACGCGCCTTGACCTTAATCATGGCGCTCAGTGTGTCTGATCCCACTACCGGCACATCAAATCTCATGTCCTGCCGGGGTTTGCTGGTTTTTATGACCACAGCCCCCCTGCCGGCAAGCTCCCCGCCTCTTTTTATTGCTTCGTCAGTGCCTTCTATGGCCTCAATGGCCATTACGGCCTGATCTTTCACCACCACTGTCTGGCCGATATCAAGTCTGCCGATCTCTTTTGCGATTTTCCAGCCGAAGATGATGTCTTTCCATTCGGATTTTGATGGTGGCTTATCCGTCAAAACACCTTCAGGCGTCATCAGCCCTGAACTGAAGTCGGTTGTATTCAGAAGTGTAATGCCTTCTTTCTGTAATTCGTCCGCTATGGCGAGGAGTATGGAATCGTCACTCCTGTTTTTAAGTGTTAAAAGCAGTTTTACGGCACGCAGGTCCGGCCTGATCCTGCTTTTATATAGTAATGATTTAGGGACCTTGCCCGCCATTACCACCTCTGTAATACCGGATTTTTTTAACGCATCAATTACCTTGCCCAGTTTTCCGACATTAATCCATTTTATTTCATCGGCAAATGAGGCCAGATCCTTGTCCGCAAGGGGTTCAAGCCCTATCGCAAAGACAGTATAGCCTTTTCGGCGTGCTTCGTAAGCGATGGCACTGGGGAGTTCGCCGCTGCCTGATATAAGTCCCAGTTTTTTCATCCGGACCTCTCCCGTGAGGTCACCTGCATATGCCTCGTCTGTTTTTCTTGATGAACTGCACAAGATAAGTGATCTCATCAGTGGCCGGCAGGCTGTCCTGTATCTTCTTCAGGGCTTCTTTCAGGGCGCGCTTTTCCCTGAAAAGTATTTTGTACGCCTTCTTCAGGTTGTTTATTGTTGAGGCGGAAAACCCGTGTCTTTTGAGCCCGATTGAGTTGAGTCCGTATAGCTTGGCCCTTGGCCCGGAAGCCACCATATACGGAGGAACGTCCTGTGCGATACCGCTGAAACCTCCCACCATGGAATGCCTTCCTATTCTTGTGAACTGGTGCACTGCGACCAGTCCGCCGATAACGGTATAGTCTTCAATAGACACATGGCCTGCAAGGGTTGCGGCGTTCGCCATTATAATGTTGTTTCCGATCTTGCAGTCGTGTGCAATATGAACGTACGCCATCATAAAATTATTATCGCCAATCGAGGTGATTCCGTCTCCACCCACCGACGCCCTGTGTATCGTCGCGTATTCCCTGATAGTATTGTTATCGCCTATTATGAGTTTTGTATCTTCTCCGTTGTATTTCAGGTCCTGGGGCGGAAACCCTATGCTCGAAAACGGATATATTGTACAGTTTTCTCCTATTTCGGTGTGACCTTCCACGATTACATTTGAATGAAGTTTGGCGCCTTTTTTGATTCTGACGCCCTCTTTTATAATACAGAAGGGACCGATATCAGTCCCCTTGTCGATTCTGGCCCCGGGATCTATGATAGCGGAAGGATGAATTCTGGTTTTCATTGTCTAAATCTCCGCCTTTGTTACCATGGCGGTAAATTGAGCCTCCGAGACGATCTTGCCGTCTACCGAGGCTGTTCCCGAGAATTTCCAGACTTTTCCCCTCTGCTGCAATACCCTGATTTCCAGTATGATTTGATCGCCAGGAACAACAGGACGCCTGAACTTCGCCTTTTCAATGCTCATGAAATAGACGGAATCACCCTCTATTCCGGAGCTGAAGGCCAATATCCCGGCAACCTGCGCCATTGCCTCTACTATGAGGACGCCCGGCATTATGGGGTGTCCCGGGAAATGCCCCTGAAAGAAAGCTTCATTGATTGTCACATTTTTTAAGCCGCTGGCGCTGGCGCCGGACTGCATATCGGTAATTCTGTCGACAAGGAGAAATGGATACCTGTGAGGAAGATATTTCATTATTTCATTTATGTTCATCATGTTGCATCCCCTTTTCCAGTTTGTTTAATTTTTTTTCGAGATCTTTTAGTCTTCCGTTCATGTCGGGCAGCTTTGCAAATAATGACTGGGACCTGAGCCAGTTTTTATGCGGGATGGCCGGCGAGCCTGAATACGCCCCTTTGGTTATATGTCCTGTAACCCCTGACTGCGCCCCTATAATGGCGCCTGAATCAATAGTGGCGTGGTCGGAAATTCCTACTTGCCCGGCTATCGTCACGAAGCTGCCTATTACGGCGCTGCCACCTATTGCGACCTGGGCGACAACGATCGAATTTTCCCCGATTTTTACATTGTGTGCTATCTGCACGAGATTGTCGATTTTTGTTCCCCTGCCTATCACCGTGTGGCCGAGAGTTGCGCGGTCGATAGAGACATTTGAACCGATCTCTACATCATCTTCGATTACTACACCGCCGACCTGGGGTATTTTGTAGTGAACGCCGTTCTCGAATACATACCCGAATCCGTCGGAACCGAGCACGGTTCCGGGATGAATGATGACCCTGTCGCCTATCTGAACATCTTCCCGTATCACAACATTCGGATGGATTACGCATCGCCTGCCGATCTTTGTGTTTGCGCCGATAAAGACACCCGGCAATACAACGGTCTCATCGCCTATCGAGACATTATCCGATATATAGCAGAAGGGGGATATCGATACATTCGCGCCGGTCACCACATTATCGGAGATGGCCGCCTTTTCGCTAATTCCGGGTTTGAAAGACGGCCCGGGATGGAAGTACTCCAGCGCCCTGGCAAAAGCATAATAGGGATTGGATACTTTTAGCTGTGTAATATCGATACTATCAATGGTCTCCCCGACAATTACACATGAGGCCCTGTTTTCCCCGATGTCTTTTATGAATTTTGAGGACGAGATGAAGGTTATATCACCTTTTTTTGCGTCGTTGATCCCCGAGACCCCGGTAATCTCTATATCCGGATCACCGATTATCTCTCCGTTTACCATCTCTGAAAACTCTTTTAAATTCAGTAACATATCCGTTTTCAACTCTATTTGCGCAACCAGAACCCCTTTCTTTCCCCGCCTGCCGGTGAGAGGAGAGAGATGTTAATGCGGGTGGTTATACTGTATTATACGGGATAAACTTATTCTCCGGCGACTGCCTTTGATTCATTATATC
>JAYWMP010000218.1:0-2488 GCA_035873255.1 Nitrospirota bacterium | reverse complement strand
TCAGGCGCGACCCTTTATTACCTGACAGGGAAACATAACAAAGAAGAACTGAGACACAGGGACGCCTTCATCGTGGTGACATTTAGCTGGCTGATTGTCGCTCTCTTTGGGACTCTCCCTTATATACTTTCAGGAACATTCCATTCTTTTACCGACGCCTATTTTGAATCCATGGCCGGATTTACAACAACCGGTTCCTCCGTGCTGAATGATATCGAGGCCGTGCCGATGGGAATACTGTTCTGGAGAAGCCTCACTCAATGGATCGGCGGCATGGGTATAATTTTATTCGCCCTGGCGATACTCCCGATGTTGGGGACCGGTGGAATGCAGATCTTTAAGGCTGAGGTGCCCGAGATCAGCGTCGATAAACTCAAACCGAGGATTGTCGATACAGCCAAGGCCCTGTGGTTTATTTATATCGGATTTACATCCGTTGCCGCCGCTTCTTTTCTGGCGGAAGGAATGGACCTGTACAATGCCTTATGCCATGCCTTTACCACCATGGCGACGGGCGGCTTCAGCACCAAAAACGCCAGTATTTCCGCCTTTAACAGCCCGTTGATTGAAGTCACTACAAGTATATTCATGCTTCTGGCCGGAATCAATTATACGCTTTATTTCTACGTATTCAGGGGCAGGATATCAAGATTATGGAAGAGCACTGAATTTAAATTCTATATAACAATTACCGCACTTGCAACAATAATGATAACCCTCAGTATATGGCGATCATCCTATAATTCCATACTGGATGCCCTCAGACATGCCTTTTTCCAGGTGACATCTATCATGACAACGACCGGATTTGCTACAGCTAATTTTGAAAACTGGTCATCCTTCGCCCAGATATTGCTCATAATATTGATGTTTTTCGGCGGGATGATCGGCTCTACAGGCGGTGGCATAAAACAGGTGAGGATTCTCCTGATACTGAAACAGGGATACAGGGAGATGTATCAATTAATACATCCCCGCGCCGTAACAACGGTTAAACTTGATGAGAAACTTCTTTCAAAAGAGATCCTGGGCAGCATATGGGGTTTCATGTTTCTTTTTATATTCGTATTTGTTATCGCCACGCTCGGCATGGCGGCTGTCGGCACGGATGTCATCACCTCGGCTACGACCGTGATTTCGGCCATGTGTAATGTCGGGCCGGCCCTTGGCAGCGCGGGTCCGGCGGAAAATTACGCGGCCATCCCTTACATCGGAAAATGGATCCTTGTCTTTTGCATGCTCACGGGCAGACTTGAGATATATACAGTGTTGATACTGTTTGTGCCCCAGTTCTGGAAAAAATAGCAGTCCCCGGAGGTCCGTGGAGTTTTAAGGCCCTTTCAGCGCGTCCGTTCAGTGTTCATGGTGCAATCGGGGCTTTATTGATTAATCAAATTTCTTACAATCTTTAAATTTCTCTGATCATCCTCCTCCAACTTCCTGGGAGTCTCAAGGATTACGGGAATATCCGACAAAACAGGGTGATTCAGCAATCGCTTAAAACCTTCCAGGCCTATCTTTCCTTGTCCTATATTCTCGTGTCTGTCGATGCCCGAGCCCAGACCTCCCTTGCTGTCGTTCAGATGGAGGAGTCTTACATTTTCATAACCAATAAACTCTTCGATCTCACCCAGCAATAAATACAGACCGTCACCTCTGAGGTCGTACCCGGCTGAAAAAGCGTGACAGGTATCAATGCATATCCCTGATATAAGGCCGCCCGGGACTTTGGCGATTATCTCCGAGATATCTTCTATCCTTGATGTTATATCACCCCTCTCCCCAGCTGTATTTTCGAGTAACAGACCGGTCTTCCACCTGCCTCCGCCTGAAATCTCCCTCAGGCATTCCGTCGCCCTTACCCTGGCGGTTCCGGGGTCTTCGCCTGAAGCGCTTCCTGTATGCAGTACGACATATTCAGCGCCTAAACTATCAGCGATATTGAGTTCGTTGATCACCATATCCACCGATCTTTTTTTCAGGGTCATGTCCGCGGAAGCCAGATTAATCAGATAGGACGCATGTATGAAGACCGGTGAAATGCCGTATTTTTTTCTGTTCTCACTAAACGCCTGTAACTCTTCCGGGTCTCTCCCGCTCAGACGCCAGCCCCTCGGATTGTGGGAAAATATCTGCATTGTATTACATCCGGCCAGACTTGCCCGTTCAATACTTCTGTGAATACCTCCCGCTATGGATACATGAAGCCCTATTCTTCGCATATACTTATAATATCACACCGTTTTTTTTTATTCAGATGAACCCGATGGCAGTTCATTGATCTCTTTAACAATCTTCTCCGGATCGTGATTATGCATCATCGAACCGAACGATATCGACTCCATATTTATGCCCGGACAGGTAAAACATCCGCCGCCAAAATATTTCTGTATAACATCTTTAGCGCCCGGAAATTCCCTGATGACTTCCCCTATTTTGCAATCTTTTGTAACAGTCTTCTTTAATGTATTCATTTCATCCTCCTGTG
>JAYWMP010000130.1:0-7090 GCA_035873255.1 Nitrospirota bacterium | reverse complement strand
GAAGTGTAACCTGGTTTGTTATCGGGAAGAGAGGTGCTTATGAGTGTTAAATAATGTTTTCGTTTTTATTGTATAAAAAGTTATTTTATCCTGTGAGTCTGAGATATTTCGTCCGGGTTTGTGACGCAAACATTCAAATCTTTTAATATCCCATCTTCAATGCTGTATATCCATCCGTGGACCGCCAATTCCTGTCCGGCTTTCCATGCTCTCTTAATAATCGTTGTGTGGCATATATTTGCTACCTGTTCAACAACATTGAGCTCGCACAGTAAATTTATTTTTTCTTTTTCATTTTGAAGTGTGTCAATCCTGGCCTGGTTATAGCGATAAACATCCTTGATGCTTCTAAGCCAATTGTCAATTAATCCATGTTCCTTGTTTTCCATGGCGGCCTGAATGCCGCCGCAACCATAATGGCCGCAAACGATAATATGTTTTATTTTTAATATGTCTACAGCATACTGAATAACCGACAGACAGTTCAGGTCTGTGTGAACGACCAGGTTAGCAATGTTACGGTGAACAAATATTTCACCCGGAAGCATATCAACGATTTCGTTCGCAGGCACACGACTGTCGGAACAGCCAATCCATAAATATTCGGGGTTTTGCTGTTTTGAAAGCTTTGTGAAAAAATCAGGGTCGGATTCTTTGATCTTTTTTGCCCAGTTCCTGTTTTTTTCAAATAGATTCTTTAGAATTCGCATAAGGTGAAAGTCCTCTGTCCCTGGACCATGTTAAGTCTATTGATATTACCAGAAGTATCAGCCGAAGTTGTTATCAGCACTTTCTCAAACTCCGCCTGCGTGACTATTGATATTACCAGAAGTATCAGCCGAAGGCAAATCGCGCCTGCCCGCCATTAGTGTTCCCAGGTTTTCAGAACTTTCTCGTGTTATGCGGGCTGAGTAAATCTGAGATCAAGCTCAATCGCGCCACCTCCGGAATTGATGAGATGGTACGAAATCTGTTCGAGCTTCTTGACCCGGGCGATATTTAACTCATCAATGAACTGATTTTCCTCTTCCGGATTTTCGGTCCCCATTCTTAATGGAACGGTCATTTGTTTGCCTCCATGATTTATGTTAACTCTCGTGCCTGGTAGTTCCGTCGCGCATGCCCGGCATGCCATTTTATCTGCATAGTTTGTTTTGATGATGATTGCAAATGGAAGCTTTTTACTGTATGAGATGAGACGCATTTAATGACGTGATTATTGTTGATTCGCCGGAGATTGCAATCCTTTTTTTTGCATAGTGTCTCTGTATAAGGTCAGGCGGACGCCCCTGTGTCGAACCAAAACCGGGGTGCAGTATCCACGCGGATGTTTTAACGATATATATTCTCTATTGGTATTTAAGCACATTTAAGTTAGAATTAAATATGAAAGAAGAACTGATAATCATCGGTGGAGGCCTTGCCGGCTCCGAGGCTGCCTGGCAGGCGGCAAGGCGGGGCATAAGAGTGTTGCTGTTCGAAATGAGGCCTGATAAACCGACAGAGGCCCATAAGACCGGAATGCTTGGAGAGCTGGTCTGTTCAAACTCCCTCAGGTCAAATGATCCATACACCGCTCCCGGTCTTCTAAAGAAAGAGCTGTCCCTGGCAGGTTCTCTTATTATGGAGGCAGCTGATGCCTGCGCGGTCCCGGCGGGATCGGCTCTGGCAGTGGACAGAAATCTTTTTGCGGATTTTATCACCAGCAGAATTTCCGGCAATGAGAACATAGAAATAATCAGAAAAGAAATTACTGAGTTGCCGGATGCCATGGCGATAATCGCCACGGGTCCCCTTACGTCCGGGGCGATGACAAACAAACTGTCGGAACTTATCGGAGAGGACCATCTCTTTTTCTACGATGCCATAGCGCCGATAATCGACGCTGAATCCATTGATTACGGAAAGGTCTACCGGGCCTCAAGGTATGGAAAGGGAGGAGGAGATGATTACCTCAATTGCCCGATGACCAGGGATGAATACGAGGATTTTCACCGAAACCTTGTGGAGGCCGATAAAATAACCCCGAGGGGGTTTGAAGAAGAGAGGATATTCGAGGGCTGCCTGCCTATTGAAATTATGGCCGGGAGAGGCTTGCATACGCTGAGGTTCGGTCCGATGAAACCCGTTGGTCTGCCCGAGCCCGTGACCGGCAGAGACCCGTTTGCCGTAGTACAGCTAAGGGCTGAAAACAGGGCGCTTACAGCCTATAACATGGTCGGATTCCAGACAAGACTGAGATGGCCGGAACAGAAAAGGGTTTTCAGGATGATTAGCGGCCTTGAAAACGCGGAGTTTCTGAGGCTCGGAAGCATTCATCGGAATACGTTTATAAATTCACCTGTTTTTCTTAACAGTGATTTAACTTTAAAAAAGAAGGACATTATCTTTATCGCAGGTCAGATATCAGGGGTTGAAGGTTATATCGAGTCGACAGCGATGGGCATGATTGCGGGGATAAACGCAGCACTGAGATTAAGAGGCGCAAGTCCTGTCGAAGTACCCCCGACGACAGCTCATGGAGCGTTAATAAGTCATATTACACAGCCGGGAAGCAGGAATTTTCAGCCGAGCAATATAAACTTCGGGTTGTTCCCTGTCCCGGAGATGGTCCCTAAAGTAAAGAATAAGATGCTGAAAAGAAAGATTATCGTCGAAAGGGCGGTCCGTGACTGGAGTGATTATATAAGGCGGATGGCTCCCACGGCTTCATCATGAAGGGGCATATTGATAAATTCCTGAGGTATCTTGATGTCGAAAGGAATGCCTCAAAACATACGCTCAGGGCTTACAGGAAAGATCTGAAGGATTTCAGCGACTTTATTGGCACGAAGAGACCCAGGGATATAGACCTTATTGATGTAAGGGGCTTTGTCGCCGTGCAGATTAAAAACGGTCTCGACAGGACAACAGCCGGACGCAGGCTCGCATCGGTCCGGTCGTTTATTAAATACCTCTACGGGGAGGGCCACATAAAATCCAATCCCGCCCGACTCGTATCAAATCCCAAAAAATCACAGCTTCTGCCCCGGTTCCTTTCAGTGGACGATGTCTTTGCGCTTATTGAAAAACCCGAGGGCATGGGAATCATCCCGGCCAGGAACAGGGCCATACTTGAGCTGCTGTATTCCTGCGGTTTGAGAGTGAGTGAAATAGCAGGGATGAATGTTGAAGATATAAATACTAAAGAAGGGCTTGCGATGGTCAGGGGAAAGGGCCGGAAAGAGCGCATCCTGCCGGTCGGCTCAAAGGCTGTTGACGCGATAAAAACGTATATGGTTGAAAAACTGCTTCTCAGGAAAAAGGGCGTGGCGCTGTTTCTTAACAGAAGAGGCGAGAGGTTATCGGAGAGAGGTATAAGGCGGGTAGTGGTGAAATACGCGAAGCTTATCGGGATCAGCGGACCTATAGGCCCTCATACGCTAAGGCATACTTTCGCGTCGCATCTGCTGCAATCAGGCGCTGACTTGCGTGTAATCCAGGAGCTTCTTGGCCATTCATCACTTTCAACCACCCAGAAATATACACATGTTGATATAACCCACCTTATGGATGTCTACGACAGGGCGCATCCATTTTCATCCGATGAATGAGGCCGGGCTTATGCCGGGGAATGCCGGAACGACTTTATACCGTTTTCCTGTATAATGACAGAGTGTGCCGGTTTTTTGTAATATATATAACCAAATAAAGAAGGAGTAATACATGTTTCATGCTACGACAATTTTATGTGTCAGGCGGGATGGAAAAGTCGCGATCGGCGGCGATGGTCAGGTTACAATGGGAAATACCGTCCTGAAGCATAATGCAAAAAAGATAAGATTGATGTATGGAGGCAGGGTGATCGGTGGGTTTGCCGGAGCTACCGCGGACGCGTTCACTTTATTCGAAAAATTCGAAGGCAAGCTTGAATCCTACAGGGGGAATATTACGAGAGCGGCGGTCGAACTCGCAAAAGACTGGAGAACCGACAAGATTCTGCGCAGGCTAGAGGCGTTGCTGGTGATTGCCGACAAAGAGTATACGTTTATTATTTCAGGCAATGGCGATGTGATAGATCCCGGTGAAGGAATTGCCGCGATCGGCTCCGGAGGTCCTTTTGCCCAGGCTGCGGCCAGGGCGCTCTTTGATAATACGGACATAAGCGCCAGGGAAATAGTCGAAAAGGCGATGAAGATAGCCTCGGAAATATGTATCTATACAAATGCGAATATAAGTCTGGAGGAGTTGATATAGAATGGACAACCTTACACCGCGAAAGACAGTTGAAGAACTGGATAAATATATAATCGGGCAGCATATGGCAAAAAAAGCCGTGGCGATTGCATTAAGAAACAGATGGAGGAGACAGAAGCTCTCTCCCGACCTGAAGGATGAGGTGCTGCCGAAGAATATTCTGATGATAGGTCCCACGGGCGTCGGAAAGACCGAGATATCAAAGAGGCTTTCGAGACTGGCGGGCGCGCCTTTTTTCAAGGTCGAGGCATCAAAATTCACGGAAGTCGGATATGTCGGACGTGACGTTGAATCAATGATAAGGGACCTCACCGAAATCTCGATGAATATGGTAAAGGCGGAGCATCTTGAGATGATAAAAGAGAAGGCGAAATATCTTGCTGAGGAGAGGGTGCTGGACCTTCTGCTTCCGGCTCCAAGGACCTTAAAGCAGCCTGATGCCGAAGAACAGGATTATGAGAAGAGAACAGAGACGAGGGAAAGGCTGAGAGAACAACTCAGGAATGGAAAGCTGGATTCAAGATATGTCGACATAGAAGTAAAAGAAAAGGTGATGCCTTTTGGTGTAATCTCTAATGTAGGGCTTGAAGATATCGAGATAAACCTGAAGTCAATGCTCGGGAACCTCCTCCCTGAAAAGGCAAAGAGAAAGAAGGTGAATATCCCCGAGGCATTGATAATGCTTGAACAGGAAGAATCGAATAAACTGCTGGACATGGACAAGATCACACTTGAGGCGCTGGAGAGGGCCGAACAGACGGGCATAGTATTTCTTGATGAAATCGACAAGATAGCAAAGGGACCCGGACATGGCCCCGATGTCTCCAGGGAAGGCGTGCAGCGGGACCTTCTGCCTATCGTCGAGGGGTCGACAGTTACTACAAAATACGGCCCTGTTAAAACAGAACATATACTCTTTATAGGATCAGGCGCTTTTCATACGGCCAAACCCTCGGACCTCATACCGGAACTCCAGGGCAGATTCCCTATCAGAGTTGAGCTTGAAGCACTGGGTAAAGAAGACTTTATCAGGATACTCAAAGAGCCGCATAACGCGTTGACCAAGCAATATACGGCGCTGCTCGCCACGGAAGAGGTTGAGATTGAATTCTCCGAGGACGCCATAGATGAGATCGCGGAGATCGCGGAGTTAGTAAACGATAAGGCGGAGAACATCGGGGCGAGAAGACTGCATACCATCCTGGAGAAAATTCTCGAAGACATATCTTTTGAGGCGCCCGAAAGGAAGGGCGAAAAACACCTGATCGACAGGGCATATGTGAAAGATAAATTAAGCGAGATCGTCAAGGACGAAGACCTGAGCAAGTATATATTGTAGTTTTTTGATTTTTTGATATGCGCCAAAAAAAATATTTATTATTTTTAGCGTTCTTAATCATGCTAACCTCCTGTACAACAGGCCGCGGCAGGCAGGAAGTTTATCCTGTAGTCCATTATAAAAAGACTTACGCGGTCGCCTCATGGTATGGCCCGAAATTCAATGGAAGGCCGACGGCTTCTGGTGAGATATTCGATATGTACGCAGATACATGCGCTCATAAGGTTTATGTTTTCGGTACCAGACTGAAGGTCACGAACGTATCCAACAATAAAACGGCCATATGCGTTGTGAATGACAGGGGCCCTTTTATCAGGGGAAGAGATATAGACCTCTCATACGGGGTTGCAAAAAAGATCGGCCTGGTCGGTCCCGGAACAGGCAGGGTTCTGATCGAGACAATTGGAAGGGACAGGTCATACGTTAAGAGTGTGAAGATAAAGATAGTTGACAGGTCTGGTCCGCTCGCGATACAGGTCGGCGCCTTTACAGTAAGGGCGAACGCCGTCAGGCTGAAGAAGGCGCTTGACCTTGAATATAATAACGCCTATATCCGAAGGCTTGATACCAGGAAGGGAACATTTTTCAGGGTCAGAATCGGCAATTTCGAGGGGATTGACAGGGCGCTATCAGTAGCTGAAAAACTGAGCCGTGAGGGATACCGGACACTTGTCGTCAGGGCCGGGATTGAGCTTTAGCCCTGTTGGAGTGAGAAAATACATTCTTCCTTAATCCTGGATAAAACAGCATGGAAGAGTAGTAGATTGCCGGAACACCTGTAACCTGAAATGCATATGAGTTTAATGCTGTCAATCTGAAATATCCGGAGAGTGGAAGATACTTATGATAACGGGGAAGAACAAATGTTAAACTATCTTATTATCGGCGCCGGCGGGTTCCTTGGAGCGGTCACCCGGTATCTGGTCGCTACATGGATAGGACAGAAATGGGGAAGGATATTTCCGTTCGGAACATTTGCCGTTAACATAAGCGGCAGTTTCCTTATCGGATTGATTATGTCACTATTTGTCGGGAAATTTATGGTCAACCCTCAGTGGAGATTGTTCCTGGTAATCGGTTTTATTGGATCATATACTACATTTTCCACATTTGAATATGAGACGGGCGGCCTGTTGCAGGACGGCGAGTTTCTGCTTGCAACGTTGAATATATTCCTGAGTGTTTTTCTGGGATTTGTCGGATTAAAAATCGGAGAGATGATCGCGAGGGCGATATAGGAGATAATTTATGGTAACCAGTGGACCAGCCAAAAAACTTACAATATATGTGGACGAAACAGATAAACATGGAGGCAAGCCTGTTTATGAGGTATTGATGAACATGTTCTACAAGAGAAAGATAGCCGGCGCTAGCGTCTTCAGGGGTGTGGCGGGTTATGGAAGCGATGGCATATTTCATACATCAAAGATGATTGAGCTTTCCATGAATCTTCCCGTCAAGGTAGAAGTGGTGGATTCTGATGAAATCATCAGCGATGTCCTGCCTTATGTTACG
>JAYWMP010000107.1:0-7400 GCA_035873255.1 Nitrospirota bacterium | reverse complement strand
GACAATATCTCACCCAAGGGTGTTGAAATATTACGGAAGGCAGGCATTGAGGTCGACGTGAAAACAGGCTTGAAGCCTGAAGAGCTTAAGGCATGTATCGGCGATTACAGTGGGCTGATTATTCGTTCCGCGACAAAAGTTACCGCTGAAATTATTGATGCTGCGGTGAATCTCAAGGTGATTGGGAGGGCAGGTTCCGGCCTTGATAATGTTGACAGGAACGCGGCGTCGAAGAAGGGCGTTGTTGTAATGAATACCCCTGGTGGCAACACGATAACAACGGCGGAGCATACTATCGCCATGCTGTTTTCGGTCGCACGGCTGATTCCCCAGGCAACCGCTTCGATGAAGGCGGGGAAATGGGAGAAGAAGAAGTTCATGGGGGTGGAGCTTTTCAATAAGACCCTTGGCATTATCGGTCTTGGCAATATCGGCGGAGAGGTTTCAAAGAGGGCCAGGGCGCTGGAGATGAATGTTATCGCCTATGATCCGTTCCTGAGCGAGGAACAGGCTAATGCCTCGGGGATCAAAAAAGTGTCACTCGACGAGATATTCGAAGGATCCGACTTTATAACTATTCATGCTCCACTGACCCCGGAAACAAAAGGTATTATAAACGCCGGGACCATAGGCAGGATGAAAGAAGGGGTAAGAATAATAAACTGCGCGCGCGGCGGGATTATAAACGAGCAGGACCTTCATGACGCGATGAAAAGCGGTAAAGTGGCGGGAGCGGCCCTTGATGTATTCGAAAAAGAACCCCCGGTGGACAACCCGTTGCTTGAAGTCGAGAATTTTATATGCACGCCTCACCTGGGTGCTTCGACCGGGGAGGCGCAGGAGAATGTCGCCACTGCCGTTGCCGAGCAGCTTGTCGACTATCTTGTGCGGGGGACCATCAGAAACGCCGTTAATTTCCCGTCAATCCCGAGCGACCAGGTTCACCGCCTGCAGCCGTATATAAATCTCGCGGAAAAACTTGGCGGATTTTCCTCGCAGGTATTTGAGGGTGGCGCCACGGAGATAACAGTAGAGTTCCGGGGAGAAGCATCAGAGATCAATACCGCACCCGTAACAATAGCCGCGGTCAAGGGGTTTCTCACCCCAATCCTGCTCGAAACAGTCAATTTTGTTAACGCCCCCTATATCGCAAAAGAGAGGGGAATAGAGGTGAAAGAGACCAGGAGCGCCGACGCTGGTGATTACCAGAGCATGATAGCGTTGAGGATAAAGGCCAGGGACAAAGAGATATATCTTGCCGGCACACTCTTCAGTAAGAAGGACCCCCGCATTGTCCTGATAAATGATTTCAAGGTCGAGATAATACCTGAAGGGGAACTCCTGCTGATGTACAATAATGACAAGCCAGGGGTTATCGGAAATATCGGGGCGCTTCTGGGTGAAAACAGCATAAATATCGCGCGGATGCATTTTGGAAGGGAGACAGCGGGGGGCAAGGCCATTTCCGTTGTCAGCATCGATGTAAAGCCCGACGCCGAAATAATCCGCCGGATCAGGGAATTACCCAATATACTGTCGGTGAAACAGATAAGCCTCTAATGTGAAGCCGTGGCCGTGGATTCGGGGCGCGGACAAGAGGGGGCAGGTGTTGTGCGTTATGTGTAATTTATACACAACGCAGTAAATTAATAGCTAAAGAGAGGTTGCAGAAATGCCTATCGTAATAGTCGTAGGTGCCCAGTGGGGAGATGAAGGTAAAGGGAAGATCGTCGATTTTCTCACACAGAAGGCCGGTCTTGTTGCCCGTTACCAGGGTGGTCACAATGCGGGACACACGGTCGTAATCAGGAGCGAGACTTACGTATTGCATCTAATCCCTTCGGGAATACTCCATGAAAATACCGTCTGCGTCATAGGCAACGGCGTTGTGGTGGAACCCGCCGCATTATTGCAGGAAATAACCGATCTGAAAAAACGGGGGATCAATGTGTCGGATAACCTGTTGATCAGTAAAAACGCCCACCTCATAATGCCTTACCATATAGCTCTTGATATGGCCGGTGAGAAGTCAAGGGGTAAGAAATGCATCGGGACGACAGGAAGAGGGATCGGTCCCGCATACGTCGATAAAATGGCAAGGACGGGAATCCGGGTCGGAGACCTTCTTGTTCCTGAAACCTTCATGGAGAAACTCCGGGCGAATCTCAAGTATATTAATTTCCTTATGAAGAACATGTATAAAGCTCCGGTCTTTAATGCCAGAAAAATCTTTAATGAGTACATGGAATATGCCGGGAAGCTGAAGAAACATATCGCTGACACCGATGTTGTGATCGATGACCTGATAAGGGCAGGAAAGAATGTATTACTGGAAGGCGCCCAGGGGACTCTGCTTGACATAGACCATGGCACATATCCTTATGTCACCTCGTCAAATTCGATTGCGGGCGGCGCCTGCACGGGCCTCGGCATCGGACCGACCAGGATATCCAGGGTTTTGGGTGTTGCGAAGGCATACACTACGAGAGTCGGGAGCGGGCCGTTCCCTACCGAGCTGTTCGATGCAACAGGAGAAGAACTCAGGGAAAGGGGCGGTGAATTCGGAGCAACGACCGGCAGGCCCAGAAGGTGCGGGTGGCTCGATACAGTCATTTTAAGACACGCTGCAAGGACAAACGGGTTTTCGGGGATCGCCATCACAAAGCTGGACATCCTGGACGGGCTGGATAAGATAAAAATATGCACTGCTTATAAATACAGGGGCAAAACCTATAGAGACTACCCCAAGGAGCTGGATGTTTTCGAAAAATGCACGCCGGTCTATGAAGAGTTTGAAGGATGGAAAGGCAGCACACTCGGGATAACTTCATTTAAAAAATTGCCGGCCCAGGCACAGGCGTATATCAGGAAAATCGAAGAACTCGTGGGAGTAAAAACGGACATAATCTCGACAGGAAAGAAAAGGGACGAGTTAATAAAAATCAGAAAGCAGTTCTGACGTTTAATGAGGTCTGAGACGGTGACGCCTGTTTCAGGAGCATTCTATTGTTCCGAATGTTGATAAGATCGAAACCTGTTAAGCCCGGCCTGATTTCCGGAATTCTCAATTATATTTATCCCTCGGACTGTCCTTTGTGCGGTAATAATACCGACAACGTTAAATACGCCCCCTTGTGTGTCCATTGCTGGAGTGGTATCAAAAGATATTCCGGCCCTTCATGCAGGGTATGCGGAACCCCTTTTTCATCGGAATATTCAGATCTTTGCGCCGGATGCAGGAAAAAGCCGCCTTTTTTTTCGAGGGCGATGAGCTTCGGAATCTATGATAACGCGCTGGCGACAGCAATAAACCTCTACAAGTTCCACGGCGCAAGAAGACTCCACCGGCCGCTTGGAAAGTTGCTGCTCCAGCTTGAAATATCAAGGCCTGACGGGCTGGTCCAGGTCCCTTTAAGCAGCAAGGGCCTCAGAGCGCGCGGATTCAACCAGTCCCTGCTGCTGGCGAAAGTAGTCTCGGATAATGCAAAGATCCCTTTGTTTATGGATGGACTGGTAAAAAAGAAGGAGACACTCCCGCAGGTCGGCCTTTCGGGAAAAGAACGCGTATCGAATCTTAAAGGAGCGTTTATGGCGGGAAGAGATTTTTCCGGCATGAGACTGATGCTGATAGATGATGTTATGACAACCGGCGCTACGGCGAATGAATGCTCCAAACAGCTCTTAAAGGCAGGGGCTGAAGATGTCACCGTTCTGACATTGGCCCGGGCCGGTTGTGTGTGAGCGTGCGCCGCGGCTTGTTTTCGGGGGGATTAATACTTGCTGACGATGTCAAACAGCTTTGATTTTTCCTGCATCTGCTCGGTGAGGACTTCGCGCATTAATATGCATGCCTGTATAACTTTTGGGTTAGCCACGCTATAGTATATATGCACGCCATCTCTCCGTGATTCGAGAATTCCCTTGTTTTTCATTACGGCAAGATGCTGTGACACATTGGCCTTGGGCACCCCGAGGATTTCGACGAGGCTGCCGACCGTTTTCTCCCCGTCTTTCAGAGCGTTCAGGATTTCGAGTCTTTTTGCGCTGGCAAGGGTTTTGCATACTTCGGATTGAAGTTCAAACAATGTTTTATCTTTTTTCATTTCTTCTATTCTATTTTTTTGGACCATTAAACGTCAAGTTTTTGTTTTTATTAAGATTTGAGATTGCTAATAATGTTTTTTGATCATCGTTTAGACTATAATAAACATCTGAAAATGATATGCTGAAAAAATATGCCATAGGAATTGACATTGGGGGCACTAATCTCAGGGCGGGCCTTGTATCTGAAGAAGGGGAGATCGTCAGAAAGATAAAGAAACCCACCACCGAGAAAGTTTTCGAATCGATAACTGAAGCTATCGGGGAGATAAGGCATGATGAGGTCGTTGGAATAGGATTAGGCGTTGCCGGCCTTATAGACAGGGAAAACGGGAGCGTTCTCGTCTCCTCCAGTCTGCATGCTATTGAAGGGATGAATCTTGTTGATGAAATAAAAAAGATATTCAATGTCCCCGTTTTTATCGAAAACGATGCGAATATCGCGGCTCTGGGAGAAAAAGCAGGCGGCGCAGGCAGGGGTTTCCGGAATTTTGTGCTGCTTACTCTCGGCACAGGGATAGGTGGAGGCATTATATACCAGGATAAACTGCTTAATGTCCCTGCTGAAATAGGCCATATGAGCATAAAATCCGATACTGAAAAATGTCAGTGCGGAAACATCGGTTGTCTCGAAAATTATGCTTCGGCAAGGGCGATGGTGGCCAATGCCGTGGCTATGCTGGAAAAGGGGAAGGAAAGTCTTTTAACAGAGTGCTGCCAGGGGAGCTTTTACAAGTTGACGCCCGAGGATATTTACAGCGCCGCGCTTGACGGAGATAACCTTTCGAGAGATATTTTAAGGGATGCAGGGAAAAACCTTGGCGTTGGGTTGGCGAATATTATTAATATGCTGGGTCCCGAGGCGATAATCCTGACGGGAGGTCTGTTAGGCGCCTGGAATATATATGTTCAGGAGGCCATCAAAGAGGCCTCAAGAAGGGCGTTCAAGCATCTGTTTAATTCGGTTAAGATTATCCGCTCCTCCCTGGTGGACGATGCGGGCATAGTAGGCGCCGCGTGCCTTGTCTTTAATGAGCTATCGAGAGACACCCTCTAGAATTTTTCATGTCAAAGAATATACGTAATTTTTCCATTATAGCTCATATCGATCACGGCAAATCCACGCTTGCCGACAGGCTCCTTGAATATACGGGTGCACTGAGTTCAAGGGAGATGACTGCGCAGGTGCTGGATTCGATGGACCTCGAAAAAGAGAGGGGCATCACAATTAAGGCTCACGCGGTAAGGCTTCTGTATAAAGCGGACGACGGCAAGGAGTATATCCTTAATCTGATAGATACGCCCGGGCATGTTGATTTTTCCTACGAGGTCTCCAGAAGTCTCGCTTCCTGCGAGGGATCGCTTCTGATCGTTGACGCGACACAGGGAGTTGAGGCGCAGACTCTGGCCAATGCCTACCTTGCTGTAGAATATGATCATGAGATAATACCCGTGATAAATAAAATAGACCTGCCGAGCGCCGAGCCCGAAAAGACGGAGGAACAGATCGAGGACGCGATCGGGATAGACTGTGCCGATGCCATACACGCAAGCGCCAAGGAAGGGAAAGGCGTCAAGGAGATACTCGAGGCCGTGGTGCAAAAGATTCCGCCTCCAAAAGGAGACGAGAACAGGTCTTTAAAGGCGTTGATCTTTGATTCCTGGTTTGATAATTATCAAGGGGTTGTCGTCCTTATAAGGGTGTTTGACGGAAAGATAAAGGCGGGCGAAAAGGTTATGATGATGGCGACGGGGAATGTGTTTGAGGTCGCGCAGGTCGGGGTTTTTACTCCCAGGATCGAGCCCGTGAAAGAACTGTCCGCTGGAGAAGTCGGCTATATGGTGGCGGGCATAAAGGAAGTTACCGAGACAAAAATAGGCGATACGATAACTGATGCGGCGCACCCCGTGACAGAGACCTGCCCTGGATACAAGGATATACACCCGATGGTCTACTGCGGCCTTTACCCGACCGCATCACATCAATATGAGAACCTCAGGGATGCCCTTGACAAGCTGAGGCTTAATGACGCTTCTTTTAATTATGAGCCGGAGACATCCCTGGCGCTCGGCTTTGGTTTCAGGTGCGGGTTCCTGGGCCTGCTTCATATGGAGATCATACAGGAGAGGCTTGAGCGTGAATTCGGCCTGTCTCTCTTAAGCACCGCGCCTACCGTTGTTTACAGGGTGACAAAAACGGAAGGAGAAGTATTATATATAGAGAACCCCGCGATGCTGCCCGAGAGATATGATATGATAGAGGAGCCTTTCGTGGTTGCAACTATCTTTGTGCCCCGGGATTTCATCGGGCCTGTGCTGGATCTCTGCCAGGAAAAAAGGGGTGTTCAGAAGGATTTTGTCTATATCGGCAAGGACAGGATAAAGGTCGAGTATGAGCTGCCGCTAAATGAGATCCTGTGGGATTTCTATGACCGGCTGAAGTCTGTCTCAAAAGGGTATGCGTCGATGGACTACGAGTTCACGGGGTATAAAAACGCAAGCCTTGTGAAGCTTAATATACTTTTGAACGGAGAGCTTGTTGATGCTTTGTCCTTGATAGTTCATGCTGACAAAGCGTATTATAAGGGGAGGCAGCTTACCGAAAAACTGAGAGGAATTATTCCGCGACAGATGTTTGATGTAGCGATTCAGGCTTCGATTGGCAATAAAGTCATAGCCAGGGAGACAGTGAAAGCGCTTAAAAAAGACGTGACAGCCAAGTGTTACGGCGGCGATATATCCCGTAAGAGAAAACTGCTCGAAAAACAGAAGGAAGGGAAGAAGAGGATGAAGCAGGTGGGAAGAGTCGAGATCCCGCAGGAGGCTTTTCTGGCCGTCCTGAAATTGAAATGAAAAAATACAACAGAAAATCCGCTGTCAGGGAGACGATAGAAGCAGTTGTCGTCGCGTTACTGATAGCGCTTGTAATAAGGACTTTTGTCATACAGGCGTTCAAGATTCCGTCGGGGTCGATGATCCCCACGCTTCAGATAGGAGACCATCTCCTTGTGAATAAATTCCTGCTTGGCACACCGGTTGACATACCCTTTACCAATCTGCATCTTTTTAATATGCCCGGCCTGAGAAAGCCCCGTAGAAGTGATGTCATCGTCTTTAAATATCCGGAAGACCCCAGCAAAGACTTTATAAAGAGAGTAATAGCTATTGGGGGAGATAAAATCGAGTCAAGGAACAAGGCCATCTTTGTCAACGGGCGTAAACTGGTTGAACCTTACGTCCGGTATGTTGACAGCTATATAAACCCCGGCTGCCAGGCTACGGCGGGAATGGGAAGTCCC
>JAYWMP010000101.1:0-13164 GCA_035873255.1 Nitrospirota bacterium | reverse complement strand
AATTCGGCAATATCCAGCATGCCGAAATCACGCCGTAACATCATTTTATGCCTTAATGTTGCTGAAATAAGCCGTCCAAGCTATACTTAATAGATTAAACCGTTGTTTTGAATAGTTAATCGAGTGGTTTTTCAATTGCCTGAATACAGGCAGACCCGGGCCGCTCCGGGCATCCGGAATTTTTTAAACTTTCATGAGAGGGGGGCCGGATGTGTTAGAATTGCTCAAGTACGAAAATAATAATCAGGGTGACAACCATGCCGTTCTTTGGTGAGGTTTTTTCTAGCGAAATAATTAAGAAGCCGGTTCTTGATCCAAGAGGGGAAGAGCACGGAAGAGTCAAGGATCTTGTTATAGTAAGAGGTGATACACTGCCCAAGGTCTCGGCGCTTATTATCGAGAAAAAGAAGAAGAAATTCTTCTTTCTCCCCTGGTCGGACCTCAATATCTTCAACAAGAAGATAGTCTCCGCGAAAATCTACTGCGATAAACTCCTCCCCTACGAGATGAAGGAAGATGACCTGCTGGCTGTAAGAGATATACTGGATAAACAGATAGTGGATGTAAATGGAGTGAAGGTGGTGAGGGTAAACGACATCAAGCTTGAGGGGCTTAATACCGACGCGCTTTTAGTCGCAATCGACGTCGGAATAAGGGGTATCATGAGAAGACTCGGAGTTGAAAGAGGTGGTGAGGATTTATTTAAATTATTCAAAAAATCCCTGCCTCACTCGCTCATCAGCTGGAATTATTTACAGCCGCTTGAGCCGAAACTGACAAAAATATCACTTACCGTGCCGCGACAGATGCTTTCCGAGGTGCATCCGGCTGACATAGCCGACATTATCAGCAGTGTTTCCCGAAAAGAGGGCGCCACATTTTTTGATGACCTTGATGTGGAAAAAGCAGCCGAGGCATTGTCGGAGCTTGGGCCGGACGTGCAGCAGGAGATAATCAGCAAGATGGGCAAGGAAAAGGCTTCGGACATTATTGAGCTGATGCCCCCTGATGAGGCCGCAGACATCCTGAGCGACCTTCCCGCAGAAAAGGCGCAGGAACTCCTCTCTAATATCGAGAAAGAGGAAGCCGAGGACATCCAGGAACTCCTGGGCCACGAGGAAGACACTGCGGGCGGGCTCATGACAAACAAATACATAGCATATCCCCCTGTAATGACCGTCAAGGAAGCAGCGGAGCGGTTCAAGGTCGACGCCAAGGAGGTGGAGACGGTCTATTACATATATGTCATCGACAAGGATGAAAAGCTTATAGGTGTTGCGTCGCTCAGGGAGATGCTGCTGGCCGAGCCTGACTGCATACTCGCCGATATTATGGAGACCCACATTAAAACCGTTATGCCGGGCGAGGATGAAATGGTGGTGGCGGCGATTATCTCGAAATACAATCTGCTTGCACTCCCGGTGACGGACGAAGAGGGTTACCTGCATGGGATTGTCACCGTGGATGATATCATCGATATCCTTCTGCCGCCTTCGGCAAAGAAAAAGAGAAGAAAATTATGAGCCGCTGGAAGAGGATAACCGTCTTTCTCGCGATCATGGGTCCGGGCATCATAACGGCCAATATCGACAACGACGCAAGCGGGATCACAACCTATTCCGTTGCCGGAGCAAGATTCGGATATACACTTTTGTGGACGCTGATACCCACAACCATCGCGCTTGTTGTTATCCAGGAGATGGTTGCAAGGATGGGGGCCGTCACGGGAAAGGGCCTCTCTGACCTGATCCGTGAAAACCACGGTGTAAAATCGGCTTTTTTTATGATGATCGCTTTGTTCATAGCAAATTTCGGCACCACAGTCGCAAACTTTGCCGGCTGGGCGGCCAGCATGGAGATACTCGGCCTCAGCAAATATATCATGGTGCCGTTTGGAGCGGTCGCTATCTGGATACTCGTTACAAAAGGAAACTACCGGTCACTCGAAATGGTTCTCCTGTTCGCCTGCCTGATATATTTCGGGTATGTAATATCCGGATTTATGGCCAGGCCCGACTGGAACGAAGTATTCAGAAAAACCTTAGTGCCGGAGATAAAGCTGAATTCCGAATACGTTTATCTCAGTATCGCAATAATCGGAACGACGATTACTCCATGGATGCAGTTTTATCTACAGTCATCCATAGCGGAAAAGGGCATCAAGAAAGAGGAATATAGTGCTTCAAGGCTTGACGTGATAATCGGCTGCAGCATTACCGACATCGTAGCCTTTTTTATTATTGTAACCTGCGCAACCACTCTCTTTCCTGCAGGTATAAGAATCAATGAAGCACACGAAGCCGCATTCGCTCTCCAGCCGCTTGCAGGTAACTTCGCGTCACTGGTCTTTGCAATAAGCCTTGCGAACGCTTCGCTCCTCGGCGCTATAATCGTCCCCCTCGCCACGGCTTACTACATATGCGAGGCGATGGGATGGGAGAGAGGCGTAAACAAGAGCTTCAGGGAAGCGCCGCAATTCATGTGGATATACACCGTGCTGATCGTCGCCGCGCCGCTACTCGTGCTTATACCGGGGGCCCCTCTGGTCACCCTCATGGTGTTGTCCGCCGTGGTCAATGGAATGCTGCTCCCTTTTGTGCTCATATATGCTATTTCACTGGTGAACAACAAAAGGCTGATGGGAGAATACGTCAACAGCAGGGGTTATAATTATATCTCCTGGGGAACGATAATCGTCATTATCACACTCACGGTTTTTTTGATTATGACCTATTTTGCACCGCCGGACAGGCATAAAATGAATGAAAATGCGAATATTACGCCGCCGGGGCAGGTATCCGGGCTGAATCTTGACTATGCTTTAGTTTATAATAGTAATATTGCTGATGGAGGACTTAATGGTAAAAACAATTGAATGGGTGGACAACAAGGTGATCATGCTCGACCAGGCAAGGCTTCCGGTCGATGTCGTCTACATAGAATGCGACAATTATCTGAAGGTGGCTGAAGGAATAAAAAAACTCTGGATAAGAGGCGCACCCGCGATAGGGATAGCAGCGGCAATGGGCATAGCCCTGGCGGCCCGGGACATAAAGGCTGAAGATTTCGAGAGCTTTATCAGCCAGCTCGAACCCGCGATCGAGACTATACTTTCCACGCGGCCGACCGCTGTAAATATGCAGTGGGCGGCCGACAGGCTTAAGGCATTGCTCAATAGCCGCAGGGACGAGTCTGTATCAAGGCTCAAAGAATTATTAGTAGAAGAATCCCGGAAAATACTGGATGAGGACCTGCAGGTGAACAAGGCTATAGGCATGTGGGGCGAACAGTTTATAAATGACGGGGACACGATTCTTACACACTGCAACGCAGGCGCGCTGGCTACCGGAGGTTACTACGGCACTGCAACCGCCCCGATGCGCGTGGCAAAAGAGATGGGCAAAAACTTTGATGTAATAGCTGATGAGACAAGGCCTGTCCTGCAGGGAGCAAGGCTTACAGCCTGGGAACTCATGCAGGACAAGATACCGGTTACGTTAATAACGGACAATACCGCCGGAGCGTTAATGCAAAGGGGGGAGATAAACCTCGTTATTGTCGGTACCGACAGGACGGCGTTTAATGGGGACGTCGCAAATAAAATCGGAACTTATAGTGTTGCAGTATTATGTAAAGAACACGGCATCCCGTTTTATGTTGCGGCCCCACTGAGCAGCATAGATTTTAATATTCCCTCAGGCGATCAGATCCCTATCGAAGAAAGGGATTCAGAAGAAGTTACCGATGTGTTCGGAAAGTGCAAAATAGCTCCGGAAGGCGTTAAGGTACGGAATATTGCATTCGACGTAACTCCTGCAAAATATGTTACCGCTATTATTACCGAAAAAGGGGCTTTTAAGCCGGAAGACCTGAAAAAACTTTCCGGAGTGGAAGCGGAGATCGACAAACTAAGGATTAAAATACGGAAATGACAGGGTTCCTGGCTTGATATCAAAACATTCTCTATCCAATCGTCGACAAATGACATTGCACGATGTTTTCAGTTTGTATGAAGAAAGACTTCACCTTGTAGAGCTTAAAATCAACCGGCTTCTCAAAAACAAAATACCCCAGATCCCTTTAATCGGCAGCTACATCATTTCAAGCGGAGGAAAGAGGCTAAGGCCGCTGTTTCATCTGATAAGCTCCGATCTTGCCGGATACAGGGGGGAAGTCAACATCGAGCTAGCCGGGATAATAGAACTGATCCATACCGCGTCACTGCTGCACGACGACGTTGTTGACATAGCGGATACACGGAGGGGGAAGCCCACCGCGAATTCCTTATGGGGCAACCAGGTGGTCATACTTGCCGGTGATTTTTTATATTCCAATGCCCTGAGGATCGCGGTGATGCAGAAAAACCAGGGAATAATGGAGACGCTTTCGGTCGCCACCACCAGAATGGCCGAGGGCGAGCTGCTTCAGCTCAACAGGATAGGAGACCTGGAGATAACAGAGGAAGAATACTTCGAGATAATATCCGCCAAGACCGGAGCGCTTATCTCGGCGGCATGCAGGTTGGGCGCCATACTCTGTGGACTTTCGAAAAAAGAGGAAAACGCGCTTGCCGGATTTGGAATGAAAACCGGCATAGTCTTTCAGATGGCCGATGATATTCTTGACTATATGGCCGATGAAAACGATCTCGGAAAGAAACTCTGCAAAGACCTGGAGGAAGGCAAGATAACCCTGCCCATACTTTATATCCTGACGAAAGCGGATGGAGATGAGGCGCTGGAGATAAAAAATATCATCAAAGAGGAATTTTCAGAAAAAGGCACATCAAGAATTATGGAACTCCTGAAAAAATACGATTCAATCGAGATGTCATTCCATAAAGCGCGGATGCTGATAGATGAGGCCCGGGCTGAACTTTCCATCTTTCCCGACTCCCCGGCGAAACAGGCCCTTCTTACCATCGCCGACTATTCACTTCAAAGGGAGAAATAACGATGCACAGTCTCGTGGAGCTTGCCAAACAAAGCGTTGTTGAGTTTATAAAAAACAAAAAAGTAATAGCGCCGCCTGACCCGCTCCCGCCGGAAATGTCCGGGAAGGCGGGTGTGTTTGTATGCATCAAAAAACATGGCCGGCTGCGGGGCTGCATAGGAACGTTCCTGCCCGGCACCGAAAATATCGCTATAGAGACTATCAACAATGCCATATCAGCGGCAGTCCGTGACTCCCGGTTTCCACCTGTACAGGAGGATGAATTAAACGATCTGGAATTTACCGTCGACCTGCTTTCTCCTCCCGGGAAGATAGAGGAGATCAGCGAACTCGACCCGAAAAAATATGGTGTGATAGTTACAAGCGGCTCCAGAAAAGGACTCCTGCTGCCCGACCTGGAAGGCGTCGATACCCCGGACGAACAGCTACAGATCGCAAAAAGCAAGGCAGGGATACTCCCTCATGAAAAAGTGGACATCTTCAGGTTCAGAGTTCAGAGATACAAATAATTATCCCGGATACGCACCAAACCCCAAAAACAGATGACCGGCGCCGCCCAGAGAACAGTCCGACAATCGTTGCTTTTTAGTTGCAGGCGTATTGATTAATGGATATTATATATATATTTCAGAAAATAATAGCTGCAAAAGGACAGGGGGGAGAGATGGAATGAAAATACCGCTCAGGGGTAACGTCAAAGACGTAAATCTGATCAAAATACTGGTCTATCTCAACAGGAACCGAAAGACCGGGACACTTTCGATCATAACACCTGCGTTTACAAAAAATATCTATATCCGTGCGGGAGATGCAATATTCGCATCATCCACATACACCGATGACAGGCTGGGGGAAATGCTTCTGAAGGCAGGCAGGATAACCGTCGAACAATACGATAAATCGGTAGAGGTCTTCAGGTCTTCGTCTAAACGGCTTGGCGCGATACTTGTCGACCTCGGCTATCTGACCCCACGTTAGCTGGTCCGGAGCGTTACGCACCAGGCCAGGGAGATAATCCACAGCATGTTCCATATAGAAGACGGAGAATACGAATTCAGAGAAGGCGACCTGCCGGATGACGAGCTCATCACTCTCAGGCTGAGCATGGGGAACCTTATACATGAAGGGGTGAAAAGGCTGGAAAACTGGACAATAATCAGAAACGAAATGCCTGACATGGATACGGCGCTCAAACTAAGCGCCGATCCTCTCAGCCTCTTTCAGGATCTGGAGCTGAGCACGGATGATAGAAATATCCTCTCTTTAATCGATGGAAGCAGAACGATTAATCAGATCATTGCAGCCTCGGGACTGGGTTCTTTTGACGCGCTTAAAATACTCTACATGCTTTGGTCAACAGGCATTGTCGAGCAGGCGGCGGCAATTCAGCCCGATCAGGAAGATGAAGCCGCCCCACAGGAAAAAACGGCAGGGGATGCCGGATTAGACGAGATTCTCCAGCCCCACTCTGAAGAGGAGGACGCCTTATTGAAAAAGGTTGAATCGATGTATGCAAGAATAAACAGCCTGAGCATAAGTGAACTGCTCGGTGTTGATGAAAATTCAGACAGTGACACAATCAGGAAAAACTTCTACAGACTCGCGAAAGAATACCACCCGGACAGGTATTTTTCCTGCCCGGATTCTTCCATTAAGGCAAAACTTACAGCCATATTCGACGCCATCACAAAGGCTTACAACAGGCTGAGCGATGACAGGCTGAGAAGAGAATACTTCAGGCCTGTTGTTTCAAATGATAAAGAGCAAAAGCAGGAGCAAGAGGTTGACCTGAAAAGCCTGGCCGAGGCTCAATACAGAAAGGGCATTGTGGAATTTAAAAAAGGGAATTTCTGGGGAGCATCCGACAACTTCCGGTGGGCCGCCAAGATGACGCCCCAAAACTCAAAATACTGGAAGTATCTGTCGCTCAGCCTGTCAAATATTCCTGGAAGGCTTAAAAACGCAGAGGAGGCCCTGCTTACAGCTATAAAACTTGAGCCCTTTAATGCTGATTATCATGCTGATCTCGGCGACATATACATAAAGGCCGGACTAAAAAAAAGGGCCTTCAGCACCTTTCAGTCGGCTTTAAGAATCGACAATAAAAATGAACAGGCAAAGCAAGGGCTGGCACTGACAAAGGAATAATCAACCCAAAAGGAACAGCCACGTTCTCAAGTATTTCGCCGCCTGAACGTTCCGCTTTTGCCGCCGCTTTTCCCTGTCAGCATTACATCTGAAATCACCATCTCCCTGTCAACTGATTTGCACATATCATAGATCGTCAGCGCCGCGATGGAAACAGCTGTCAGCGCTTCCATCTCAACGCCGGTCCGGTCTGTAATCCTGACCCGGGATTCAATCCCGATTCGACACTTTGCAGTATTGATTTCAAAATCAATATTTACGGAGGAAATACTTAATGGATGACACATGGGGATCAGTTCAGCAGTCTTCTTTGCAGCCATAATACCGGCAACGCGCGCAACACCGAGGACATCGCCTTTTGAGATTCCGGAGTCCCGGATCAAATCCAGTGTCTCTTTTTTCATATAAACAGTGGCTCTGGCAACGGCCTCCCTTCCGGTTACGGCCTTTCCGGATACATCCACCATCCGCGCTTTGCCGCCCTTATCAAAATGGCTAAGACTGCTCATCACTCCTCCCCTCTTATACGCAATTATTCAGGTCCGGTGTCCGGACCATGCCGGAATCATCCGCCTATTTTTGACATCGGTCTCCTGCGGCCGGATAAAAGCGCGGCGATATCTGCCTTACCGGCAGCATTATTATTCCGACAACTCACGTCCTGATTTCCTGGGTTTGCAGGGGAGTTCGGCCTTTGTTCTCCTATAGTATGGCCGCCCGGTTTTACTTCCACGGACAGACGAATCAGCCGCGCCAGCTCTGAATCAGGCGCGCCGCTGCGGATAGGAGACCTCAGGTCGATCTCGGTCTCGGTAAACAGACACGGCTTCAGCTTCCCGTCCGCTGTCAGCCTGATGCGGTTGCAGTCCTCGCAAAAATGATGTGTAAGCGCGCTTATGAACCCGATAACACCGACAGCCCCTTCGAGCCTGAAATACCTTGAAGGACCGTTTGTCCGTATACGTACGGGAGAGAGAGGGGCTATGGTCTCTATAACTCTCTTCACCTCATCGGTTGTTATGTATCTCTCCGGATTCCAGAAATCAACCGATCCTGACGGCATGAATTCTATAAACCTGACATGATAATCAGTATCCATTGTCAGCCTCGCAAAATCCAGTATCTCATCATCGTTAATGCCCCTCATGGGCACCATGTTTATCTTTACCGGATGCAGGCCCGCTTTTTTGGCGGCGTCAACTCCCCTCAGGACGGTCGGCAGGTCCCCCCCTCTTGTGATCTCACCGTACCTGTCGGCGTTGATAGAGTCGATGCTGACATTGATCCTGTCCAGCCCGGCGGCCGCAATTTCTTCGGAGTATTTTTCGAGCAGAATACCGTTTGTCGTCATACTGAGGTCGTCGATGCCGGCAATCTTTTTAATCGAAGATATCAGGAAGGCGATATTCTTTCTTCTGAGCGGTTCGCCGCCGGTGAGCCTGACTTTTCCAACCCCCAGGCCCGCGGCAATCTCGACAATCCTTATAATCTCTTCGTATTTAAGTATTTCACTATACTTTGAGGGCGACACACCGCCTGAAGGCATGCAGTAGATGCATCTCAGGTTACATCTGTCGGTAACGGACAATCTCAGGTAATCTATCGGCCTGAAAAAGTTGTCCTTCAGGGTATTCATTTATCCTTGATCGGTTTTGCCTCTAACAGCTCGATCTTCTTTTTAGCGATCGCGGCCTCTTTTGAATCCGGTAATTTCTCTATCAGCCTATCGAGTATAATCCCGCCGGTCTTTTTATCGCCTAACTCAATAAACGCAAATCCCTGTTTTAACATTGCCCCGCCTGTCTTGTCGCTGTCAGGGTATTTCTTCAGCACCGTCTCATAGGCAAGTATGGCGTCCTCGTAATTGTTCTCAGCGTAATATGTCTCCGCGATCCAGAACTGCGCGTTATCAGTCAGGTCATTCCCGGGATAATCTTTCAGAAAGGCCTCAAATCTCTTCCTGGCGTCTTTAAACTTCTTCTCCTTAAAGGCCTTATAGGCCGCTTCGTAAGCCTTCCTCCTGCCGCCATCGGGAACTTCTTCCGTCTTCCCGACCTGTTCTCCTCCGGTCACAACTGTTCCGGCCGCAACTGTTTCTGTTGGCTCTGTTGGCGAGGATTCATCCTCCGGGCCAGAAGCCGCCACGGGTTCCGGCTGATTTCCTACCGGCTCCGTGGTTTTCACCTGTCCCCTGGCCGGCATAATCTTATCCCTGAGCAATTTAATCTGAGCTTCCATGCCTGCCAGCCGGGCCTCTATCATATCTCTTTCCGAGACGGATTCCTTCAACTGTTTTTCGGTATAGTATTTGTTTTCCTCGAACCGGCCCCTCAACTCCTGAAGACCCAGCGAAACCTCGGACAGCTTTGAATTTATTTCCCCCTGGCCTTCCTGCACCGCCTTGAACGTATCTTCTCCGACGGCGAAGGCGGACCTGTCCTTTAGTGCGTCAAGGTCCCTTTTGGTCTGATAAAAGTTTCTCTTTAGTTCATTCACATCCTGTCTTAAATATTGAAAGTCAGGACCGGCAACACAGGCTGAGGCCAGCAGCAATAAAAGCACGGAAAAAAATTTCACTCTTATTCCCCTTTACTCAGAATAACAAAATGGGCTCTTCTGTTTCTTGCGCGGCAATCATCGGTCTTCTCCATGCAGAGAGGTCTCTCCTCTCCATAACTCAATATATCAATTTTCGCTGATGGCACGCCGAGGGAAACGAGATAATCCCTGACCGCCTTTGCCCTTCTGTCTCCCAGTGCAAGATTATATTCATTGGTGCCGCGGTCATCGCAATGACCCTCAATCAATAGCTTTAAATCAGGGTTTTCCATTAACCAGGAAGAAGCCGCGCGAAGGACCGGCTTATAGCTCTCTTTTATGGTATACCTGTCAAAATCGAAGAGCACGTCTTTAAAAGTCGCCTCTTTTGTTTCGACATATTTGGTCGGCTCAAGGTCCTTTGATTCGATGACTTCCACTTTCTCTTCGATAATCACCTCTTGCGGTTGTGTAATTTCTTCCTGCGGCTGAATCTGCTGTTCTGCTTCGGGCTGCGTTACTACTCTCTGTTTGCACCCATATCCATATGTCATAACTAAGATTAAAACAAGAAAAATCGGGAATCCTCTCATGCTTCACTCCTTTTTAGATTAATTTGGCGACCACCTCGGGCCAAAGGCCCTCAGTCCTTCAGGTGTTATCTTTTCTTGAGATTCACCGTTTGCCCTCATAATATAGACACCTTTTGTTCCATCTCTGTCCGACGAAAAAGCGATATATCTTCCATCAGGCGAAAAAGAAGGTTCTTCATTATTGCCTGCATCCGTCAGCCGTTGTAAATCCGAGCCATCGGGCTTTACCGTAAAAATCTGATTTCCGCCATTACTCCTTCCTGAAAAAACAAGCCTGTCTCCACCTGGCGCCCAGCTGGGAGATGTATTGTAATTTCCCTCAAAAGTAACTCTCCTGATGTCACGACCGTTGGAACGCATTATATAAATCTGCGGGCTTCCTCCCCGGTCCGAGACAAAAGCAATATGTTTTCCATCGGGCGAAACTGCGGGCGTAACTTCAATGCCGTATGAAGATGTTAATCTTTTAAGCCTCTTTTTATCAACAGCAAAAACATACAGATCGGAAGTTCCTTCCCTGGTTGAAGAGAAAGAAAAAGAATCGCCATCCGGAAAAAAGTCACCAGCCATATTTACACCCCTGGAGCTAAACACCTTTTTTTCGGTCATGCTTATAAAATCTAACATATATATACTCCAGTGTCTACCCCGTTCAGAAGAATATATGATCTTTGTGCCGTCCGGAGACCAGTGAGGCGTTAATACCAGCGTGCCTTTCAGCCCGAATTTCTTAATTCCGTGGCCATCCCAATCCATAATATAGATGCCTTTTGCTCCTTCCCTTTCCGCCACAAAAGCAATCCTTGTTCTGAATATCCCCGGTTTTTTCAGTAATGCCGCATAGATATCGTTGGCAATGCTGTGAGACATTGCCCTGATAAGTCCTTTTTCCGCTTTATACTGTTTTTTAAGGATCTCCCTGGCCTCGAATGGGTCGAAGAGTGTTATGGTAACTCGCAGGTCTTTTTCACCCTGGACAGTCCCTTTTACGACCGCTTCTATACCGAGTGGCGTCCAGTTTTCAGGGTTAAAGGGCTCTGAAGCGGATTCTATATAAGAAGCACGGTCAACACAGTCAAAGAGGCCCGTAAAATCAAGATCCTTCCTGATAATTCCTGAAATTTCTTCCCCGTCCTCCCCTTGAAGGTCAAAAATCGCCACAGGCAGTTTTTTGAAGGCGGGAGATGTAATATCAATATAAACTTTCGCCCCGGAAGGTGCCGCCAGGATAAAATAGACGAATAACAACAGAAAAAGTTTTCCTGTGTATCTTGCATTCACTAATAAGCAATCTTTCATTTTCATGGATAAAACCTTATTCCTACTTCCATTTCGTACGGCGGTGGAGTCACCGGCGACGCTTTTGTTATGGCCCTTAACGCCGACCTGTCAAAAAGCTGGTTCCCTGAGCTTTTTTCGATCCCCTGAACATTGATCGACCCATTCTTAAGAATCCGCACGAATATGACCGTCTCAAGGTTCTCTTCACCCAGGTCGGGGTAAACCCATTCCTGCCATATCTCCGTGGTTATTTTCGTATAGTAATCGGCAAAAGGCGTTCCTTTGGAAGAAGCCGGCCCGCCTCCGCCCTGCGTGGCTGACGCCCTGTCGCCGGGGACGCTTTTTCCCTTAAGGGATATAATCGATCTCAGCTTAACTATGCGTTCCACTCTCTTTTTTGCGGCAAGCTCGGCTATGCGGTCTTCGACTCTTTTCCGCTCAACGGCCCTGGTTGTCCCCAACGTCGAGAGGTGATTGCCTCTCGGCGCCGCCGCCTTTACTCTTTTTTTTGCCGCCGCATTCTTCTTCGCCACCCGGCTGCGCGACTGCCCGGCCGCCGCCCCTGTACCCCTCAAGCCTGTTTTATGCGACCTGTCGCCCTGCGTAACCAGGTTCACGATATACGGAGAAGGCATTTTTATATTATTAGCGGATCGACTCAAAATTATCATCGTTAAAATTATGACTGCAAAATGAAGAACCGCGGAGAAGACAGCGGTTCTCTGTATGCTGGGGCCTTTCATTTCAGGTTGATCTTGGGCTCAGTCACCATTCCTATCTTTTCTATCCCTGTCTCCTTAATTTCCCCCATAATATTCACCACAAACCCATAAGGGACGTCTCTGTCCGCCTTCAGGAAAATATCCGGATTCAGCCTGCTGATAGCCGTTAATTTCCTGCGCAGCTCGGGAAGCGTGACAGGGGTTTTGTTCATATAAATAGAATGGTCCTTCCTTATTACAATGGAGATTCTTTCTTCGGAGGGAAGGGCCTTGCCCTTTGCCGCCGGGAGATCAACGTCAATGCCCTGCTGCAGCAGGGGGGCCGTCACCATGAAGATGACCAGCAGCACCAGCATAACGTCCACAAAAGGTGTGACATTAATTTCGGACAGTACGCTTCTTCGTCTGTCTGTTCTCATCCTTCAGCATCCTCAAAAAGCTCGAACAGGTCCTCGGAAAAATCCTCCATCTCGACGATCATCTTTCTGGCCATGCTGAGGTAGTAGTTATACGCGATTACCGCCGGTATCGCGGCTGCAAGACCTACAGCCGTTGCTATAAGCGCCTCGGCAATGCCCGGCGCCACGACAGCGAGGGATGCAGATCCAGCGGAACCGATTCCGTGGAAGGCGTTCATAATGCCCCAGACCGTCCCGAACAGGCCGATGAAGGGCGTAGTGGATCCGGTCGTAGCAAGAAAATTAAGATATTTTTCGAGTTTTACGGATTCAAGTGTCTCATATCTCCTGAGCAGGCGTTTTATCCTGCTCGGGTCTCTGTTCGCGGCGTCTGAATAGGCGGCCTTAAATACATTCGCGATCGGGCTTAACGATAACTTTTTTGTCAACTGATAAAGATGTTTAGAATCTCTTTTTGCTTTATATGAATGCAAAAAAACCTCTGACTCCTTATTCGCCCGCGAGAAATAT
>JAYWMP010000003.1:0-2194 GCA_035873255.1 Nitrospirota bacterium | reverse complement strand
AAAATCTCCCGTCCAATTCGTGTACTATATCCGACTTAGCCCCTGATCATATTGTCCAACAAAGGCTTACGCAACAGGTGGTATTATAAAAGATAACATTATAAAATCTTTACTAATAGTAAGAGTAATCGACTAGAAAGGAGCGATGGATGTCAACAAAAAACAACAAGAACGAAAATAAACAGAACCCACGGCCTAAAAGAGGCGCCTGGGGGCACATCATACGGGGAATATGGCGTACTCCCCTGGGTCTTTTTGCCGTTGTCATGACCACGATGAGTATCACCCTGATGCTCATGGGAATAGCTGCCGATATGCTCGGGTTTTTCCATAACCCCTATATCGGAATCTTTACATACATGCTCCTTCCCGGCTGCATGGTCATGGGCCTCTTACTTATTCCGGTGGCAGCCTATTTACGCCGCAGGCAATGGCGCAAGACCGGTATTTCAAAAGATCACCTGCAGCTCAATCTCAGTAACCCGAAACACCGTCTGTTTCTTATCGGTTTTGTGACCCTGACGGTTATCAATATGGTTATCCTGGGAGTTGTCGGCTATGAGGGCTATCATTTCACTGATTCTCCCTATTTCTGCGGTATGGTCTGTCACCATGTCATGGCCCCGGAATATACAGCCTACAAACGCTCACCCCATGGTCGGGTCTCCTGTGTTGAATGTCATATCGGCCCGGGTGCCGAATGGTTCGTGCAGGCCAAGCTTTCCGGTCTCCGCCAGGTATATGCTGTTATAACCAACAGCTACAGTCGCCCTATTCCTGTTCCTGTCGAGGCACTCCGTCCGGCACGCGATACCTGTCAGGAATGCCACTGGCCGGAGAAATTCTATGGGAAAAAAGTGAAAGAGTTTATCCGGTTCAGCAACGACGACCAGATGAACCCCGAGAAGACAGATATTGCACTCCATATCGGCGGACATAATCCGAGCTCGGGCGCATTTGAAGGAATTCACTGGCACGTCAGTAAAGATGTTGAAGTTAAATATTTGGCGGCCAATGACAAGAGAACCCTAATTTCCCGGGTTCAGGTGAAACGCCCTGATGGATCTGAAGACGAGTTTGTTAAATCGGATGTCGAAACAGAAGAAGGCTATGAACCTAAATGGCGGGTCATGGACTGTATCGACTGTCACAACAGGCCTACCCATATCTATGATATGCCTGATGATGTCGTTGATTTCGGTCTGCTCAGTAAAGTAATAAATCCTGAAATCCAGGGAATCCGGGAAGACAGCCTGACCGCCATTACCATGGACTATACATCGCAGGATGACGCCAAAGAGAAACTGGTGAATAACCTTCTGGAGCTGCAGAAGAAGCGCGATCCTGTCCAGGCTGCAAAATATGAGAAAGATACCAGGAAAGCCGGCGAATATCTTCTTTCAAAATTCCTGGGGAATGTCTGGCCGAAACAGAAAGTTTTATGGGGAACCTATAAGGGTCACCTGGGACATCAGTATGCCGATGAAGGATATGGCTGCTGGCGGTGCCATGACGATGAGCATGAAAACAAGAAAGGCGAGACCATCAGCCAGGACTGTTCGCTCTGTCATGATGAGCCCGAATAAAGACCGACGGCCATAAGAACGATTGTATTGAGCCGCAGAAAGAGGCGGGGGATTTTCCCCCGCCTCTTTTATTTTCAGGGGTACGAATACCAAATCCCTTAAGCGAAACAAGCCGTATTTCTATAAGGCAACAACACCCCCCCCTTTCTCTCCTCTCAATGTAACCAGCATGGCTGGACCAGGTAAACGGAGCGAAGCGTAGACTCCGAATTCTCAGGCCACAGCCACAACGAACAATGAAAGCGACTCAAGAGTCAAAGCCTTGGAAGGCACTTTCATAAAAACCCATACAATCCAGATGGTAGCGCACAATATCCTTTACTGTTTAGATTCAGCTCGGGCATCGTCCCAGCCTTCGCGAAATCCTTTATTATATGCATTTCTAAGGAATGGATTTTCCATAACGGCCTCTGGTAATTCAACATGCTCACCTTGCCGGCCATTTTCCAATCCTAATTCCAGATAATGCTGAATCTCTGCGGCCTCTGTGTTCCGGTTATAATCCACGGTACCAAGAAAAATTTTCAAGGCAATTGCAAGAATAACAATGACAAATATCCAAGCCGTTATCCATCCAACCCTGCTGTAATATGGAATCCGTTTTATAC
>JAYWMP010000290.1:0-3082 GCA_035873255.1 Nitrospirota bacterium | reverse complement strand
TCAGGCTCTTTCAGAAAAGATACGATCTCTTTTACTTCCTCCACCGCCTCATCAATGCCGGCAACATCGTTGAAAGTTATCTTGTTTTTAACGTCTTCCGCGTAAATTTTCGCCTTGTTCTTTCCAATATTCAGGACGTCCGGACCGCCGCCCATCCGTTTGACGAAAAATCCCCATATAACAACGAAAAGCCCTATTGGAATGATCCAGTTAAAAAACAGATTCTGCAGCCAGTTTGAGTTGATTTTCCCTCTATAGTCAACACCGTGGGACTGAAGGTCCTCCACTAATTTTTTATCATCAAGCCGTGTCACAACAAACTGCTGTTTCAGTTTTCTTTCCCGCTCAGCTTTCAGTTCTTTCAACCTCAGTCGCCAGGGCGTATGTTTGGATACAGGTGAAAACGTTTCCCCTTCCTTACCTGCACCGCTTTTAACCCGACCGGTTTTCTCTGAATCAGGCGACTTCATCGTCCCATGGATCTTTTTTTCCGTTATGACGACGCGTTCAATCTGACCGGCAGCCAGCCGATCACGGAAGTCACTGTAAGATATCTCCTTGACCGCGTACCCGGAGAAGAACAGAGAATCCATCAGAAATATTGTCCCGAAGACTATAAGATAATACCAGACTGAAAATTTGGCCCTTTTCTCCATCATTTTTCCTCTCTATCCCCCGATGAAATATGTAATGTTATGCAAGTTAATCCGGTAAATCTATACGGCCGATTTCAGCGCCATGGAGTAAAACTTCATCACATACTCCTTTACCATCCTGCGTGCGCTGAACCCGGCGCCTGTCTTTTTTATCGCCTCTTTCATGATCTTCACCCAGCCATGTGGTATTCCATTATCATCCAGTTTGTAATACAGAGGGATTATCTGCGACTCAATAAGATCGTAAATTGATTCAGCGTCGCTTTCATCGCCTCTTCCTGTAACCGCCCATCCATTCCTGCCGTTATACCCCTCAATCCACCAGCCGTCAAGTATGCTCAGGTGGGGCACTCCGTTAAGGGCGGCCTTCATGCCACTCGTTCCGCTTGCCTCCATCGGCGGCAGGGGGTTGTTAAGCCAGAGGTCTACGCCGTGCACCATGTATTGAGCAAGCTGTTCATCGTAGTTTTCTACAAAGGCGATTCTTCCTCCAAAATCAGGGTTATCGGCAAAATTGAATATGCGCTGAAGTATTCTTTTGCCGTCGTCGTCAGCAGGGTGGGCCTTGCCGGCAAATATGATCTGGAGAGGTCGCCATCGGTTATTCAGCAGTTTCTTGAGCCGTTCCGGATTCCGGAATATCAGGTCCGCCCTTTTATAGGTCGCAAAACGGCGCGCAAACCCTATTGTCAGTGTCATCGGATCCAGCAGCGTACCACCCGCTACAACATTCAACGGACTCGGCCTATCCTCCACCCAGCGTTTTCTCACCCTCTCGCGGATGAAATCGATCAGTTTTAGCTTGACCCATATGTACGTCCTCCATAATTCTTTATCCGGGATATCATCAACAGACTTCCACATATCGGGGTTGTCCTGGTCCTTCAACCAGTCTTCACCAAGGTATTTATTGAACAGAAGCTCCATCTTCGGCTCGATCCAGGTGGGAACATGGATGCCATTGGTTATATAATCTATCGGCACATCTTCTTCTTTACGGTCCGGCCATAGTGACTGCCACATTTTCCGGGCGACTTCGCCATGCCTTTTGCTTACACCATTATGATGGGCTGACATTCTCAGTGCAAAAGCGGTCATATTAAACCCCGCACCAGGATTTTCAGGGTGCATCCCAAGATGAAAAAACTCTTCTCGGCTCAGCCCGAGGATAGGATAGTATCGGCTGAAATACTTGTCCATGAGATGGAAAGGAAAAACATCATGACCCGCCGGAACCGGCGTATGAGTTGTAAAAACAGTGGTGGCGCGGACGTGTTCCGCCGCATCTTTAAAGCTCAGACCACTTTCCATCTGTTCCCTGATTTTTTCCAGAAGGGCGAAGGCGGGATGTCCTTCATTCAGATGCAACACCGAATGCTTTATCCCGAGGGTGTCCAGGATCTCACGGCCTCCTATTCCGAGCACGATTTCCTGACGGAGCCGTTGTTCAATATCACCGATGTAGAGATGCGCGGATATCAACCGGTTCCACGGATCATTCAGGTCTATATCCGTATCCATCAGGTAAAGAGGCACTTTACCGACAGAAACCTTCCAGACAGCAACATGTATAGGTGGATCAACAAAAGGCACCTTGACTACAAGCTGTTCACCTTTTTTATTCAGGACCCTTTCGATCGGGGCCGCATCCCTGTCAAGGACTTCGTCCACATGTTCCTGCCAGCCATCTACACGAATTTTCTGACGAAGATATCCTTCCGGATACATGAAACCAACAGCTGTTACGGGTATACCCAGATCACTGCATTCCTTGATGTGGTCCCCCGCAAGAAAACCTAGTCCGCCGGCGTAAAAAGGAAGGGAGTGGTGCAATCCGTATTCAGCGGAAAAATAGGCCACGGCTGAAGATTCCGTATCACCGATATTCTCTGTAAACCAGCTGGACTTTGCTTCCAGCTCATCATTGAATCTCGCGAGCAGAATATCATACTGCCGCAGGAAGTCCGGATTTCGGGCGGCTGATTCCAGAATTTCACGGGGAACATCTCTCAACATACTTACCGGATTATGAACGCTCTCCTTCCAGGCGGGCCTGTCTATCATCTTAAAGAGCATCCTTGCGGCAGGATGCCAGCTCCACCACAAGTTATATGAAAGGTTACCCAATCCGATAATTCTCTCCGGGAGATTAGGAAATACGTCCTTAATTTCTTTAGAATGGTTCACAAATGCTCCTCTTCAGTTATTATTCGCTTCATCTTTATATAACTGATAATCCCTTTTATTAAAATCATTATCCCTAAAGGGATTAATATCCAGCCGGTTATCTCATAGATTACATGTCCGAAAAACTTGATTAATGTTACTCCAGCCACAAATAGTGTCAATGCGGTCCTGATATATGCAAGGTAAGTCCGTTCATTGGCGAGCATGGTCCGTTGCGCTGCAAGATTATCCCGGAGAAC
>JAYWMP010000252.1:0-6523 GCA_035873255.1 Nitrospirota bacterium | reverse complement strand
AGAGTGTCCTCAACAGCTTTGTGTTAAATCTTGTCTTACTCCTTCCCCCTTAAATAAGGGGGACCGTGGGGGTTACCTCCTTCCCCTTAAGTGCCGGGTGCGCAGAGTGTCCTCAACAGCTTTGTGTGAAATCTTGTCTTACTCCTCCCCTTAAGTTAAGGGGAGGCCGGGTGGGGTTACCTCTTCCCCTTAAATAAGGGGGACCCCGTGGGGGTTACCTCATATTTCCCTAACCCAAACCCCGTCCCCTTGCCGACATGCAAAACCTCTCCAGCCCTGATCAGTTCCATGAACGGCCCTATGTCGCCCTCGAATGTTATCCCACCGACGAATCCTCCCATCTTCATCTTTGTATCCTGCCTTGCCGAGTATCTCTCCCAGTCATGCCACCTCAGCGCCCGGGCCGATACCTTCACTCCTTCAGCCTTTCTGATTATTCCGCTGAAATCCCATTCAGAAGGGTCTCCGCCGCAATGAAAATAATAGAGGAGCGAGAGCCTTCGCAGGAGGTTCCTGATCAGGATATGGAACTCAAGGTCGAGTGTGAGGTGTCCGTTGTACACAATCCTGGTTGGAGTGATAAAGTTAAGGGTCAAGCGTTTGGAATCCGGGGAAATGGATGATGACATCGGTGAATCAGGATTCAGTATTCCGGGTTCAATATCCAGAACAGAAGGCTTGAATGTTTTGAGGGTTTTAGTTTCGGAATCATAGATGGTCTCACCACCGCAAACAACATCCTTTAATTCAAACTTCGTCTTACCTTTTCCCAGCCCAATCCTGCCGAGCTCGTCAAAGGCACAGATGAAATAGGGAAGGTAATCTATCGCCCTGCCTATGAGGGTGAGGCCAAAGATTATCTCATCCTTTGGAGTATATCCCCGTCTTCTTTCCGGCGGCGGTTCTATGATAAATGGATGGGGGGCCGCCGTATACTTGCGCATTATTTCTGTGTCCGATGGCGGAGGGGTCTCGAAGATATATGAATAGACGCATTTTTCTTTAAGCAGGCATGACGTGCATTCCATGCTCTTTATGGCGCAGACCACCCGCCTGAAGGCATGTCCGAAGCCTCCCCTCAGGGTCGAACCCTTGTAGGAAGGGAGAATCATCGGCTCAAGCGGCATTACTGTAAAGCTGAATGATGTGGTTTTAATTTGCGTGACAGTCCCCTTCTGTAGCTGTGGTATGCTCAGGTCACTGAGGCAGTTTAACAGAAGTTTTGCCTGTTATGCAATGAATATTTTACCGAACGCGGGCGATTTATTTTCTCCAGGCATATGTAATCTATTGCGGTTTCTGGATTCCCGCTTTCGCGGGAATGACTGAAATGGACGTAAGCATGTCGCCTTGCCTAAAAACTTATGGTTAATTTAAGGGGATTACTCTTGTCGTCACTCCTTACTTCAGTGCTTTGCTTTTGTCTCTTAATCTTGAACCTCTGTTTTCTGCCTTTATCCTTGCTATGCTCTTTGCGCTTTTAACGTTGAACATTGAACTTCTTTTATCCGTTGCGCTATGCATTTGTCCCTTACTTCAGGAGGAAATCGAAATCAGTCCGGGAGATGGCGGGGCCCTTTTTGGTCCGTGACGAATCATCCATTACGGACTCATACAACCGGAGTTTCTTTTTCTTGAGCGTCATCATCTTTTCTTCAATCGTGTGGCGCATGAGCAGCCTTGTGATTGTCACCTTGTTCTTCTGTCCAATCCTGTGGGCCCTGTCGGACGCCTGGTTCTCAACAGCCGGGTTCCACCACGGATCGAGGTGGAAGACATAGGATGCCTTTGTCAGGTTAAGACCCTGGCCTCCGGCCTTGAGGCTCAACAGGAATATGGAAGGACCTTCCCCTGTCTGGAATTTCTCTATGAGCTGCTTCCTTTTGCTTACCCGGGTGGAACCGTCCAGCCGCAGGAACTCCATACCGTTTTTTTTCAGGTCCTCCTGCACTATATCGAGAAAAGATGTGAATTGTGAAAATATAAGGGTACTGTGATTTTCGTTGAGAAGCTCCTTAAGGCTCTCGATCAGAAAATCTATCTTTGGCGACTGGCCCTTTGTCCCGGGAGAAAGGAGTTGAGGCGAGACACATAACTGCCGAAGTTTCAGGATCGCGGTGAGGGCTATTATCTGGGCCTGGGCTGCGGTTTTCGTGTTGTAGGCCGTGTCTATCGTGGACTTGATCAGCTCAACCGTTTTTTTGTAAAGGGTCTTCTGTTTTTCCGTCAGATCAAGATAAATATCGGTCTCTACTTTCGGTGGAAGTTCCTTTAATACCTTATCTTTCGTCCTCCTCAGGACAAAAGGCCTTGTCCTTTTGAGAATCAGGTCGAGCGATGGGGAGATATCATGTTTTATCATGGGCCTGAACTTTTCAAAGTCACCGAGCAGCCCTGGAATCGTCAGGTCGATAATCGAATAATATTCACCGATATGGTTTTCAACAGGCGTGCCCGTCATCGAGAGTTTAAAACGGGCCTTCAGCCTGCGGACCGCTCCGGTGGTGTTCGCGTAGATGTTTTTTACCGCCTGCGCCTCGTCAAAGATGATCACGTCAAAACTGATATCCTTAAGCTTGTCTATGTCCCTTCGGACCAGGCCGTATGTCGTCAGCACGCAGTCGTACCCGTCAAAACACGTATGGCGTTCCTTGCCGGTATAGTAAATGATCTTCAGGTCTTTATAAAATTTCTTTATCTCATGCTCCCAGTTAAACAAGAGGCTCGGGGGGAGAACTATCAGGTGTGGCAGGCGTTTCTTTTTTGAAGGATGAACGGTCTTCTTTTCCTTGATGGCCGCAAGAAGGCATATCGCCTGCAATGTCTTGCCGAGTCCCATATCATCGGCCAGACACGCCCCGAACCTGTGTTCGTACAGGAACGAAAGCCATGAATAGCCGTCTTTCTGGTACTGCCTTAATTTTGCTTTCAGTTTCTCAGGCAGTGGTCTGGGTCCTATTTTTTCGAAGGTGGTCAGCCGCTCGATGATCCGCTCGTCTTCTTTGGAGAGTTTCACCTTCACCCCGCTGTTACGGAGAGCGATCCAGTCGAGTATCTGCAGCTTCGGCACCCTGACTATCTCTTTCCTTATGTCCTTTGAGGAACCGCCTGCTTTGTAAATGGTCGAGATGGCATCGAATATCTTCTTTGAGTTTGAATCCATTATCCGTATACAGCCGTCTTTTTCGATTGTGCCTCTGCTGAGGATGTCCGCTAATAATGACTGGTCTACAATCTCACCATCGCATTTTATCTCCGGGCGGATCTCAAACCAGTCGATGCCAGAGGCCCTTCTGGCGTCAAAGGCAAAGTCCCAGGTCGATGTCTTAAACGGTTTATTGTCAAAAAAGAGTTCGATCCCTTCCGCGCGCAATCTCTCGTAAAGAAGGGGCAGGTTTTCATGCAGATCTTTTGCCGGGACCGTCATCTCATTGTGTCCCATCATCTCATCAAATATTTTGCATCCGAATATTTCATAAGGAATTTTATATAGCCGCAGCTCCTTTTTCCTGTTGCAAGGGGCTGAAATCCACGCTGAATTATGGAGCATGAGACTCTTTTCATCCAGCAGAAAGATTGCAAGATATTTCTGCAGAAATGCCCTGGCGACCTGTTTGGTTTTATAGCGGTTGAACTCCACATCCGAGACACACTGCCTGATAACCTTCTCCGCTTTAGATCTGGAGTTCTCCGAAAGCATGTCGAAAAACGCTTCGTATAAAGCAATCTTTCTCTTCTTCGCCCTTAATTGCGGATTTGCTCCCCTGTTTAGCAGCAGTAGAAAGCTGAAAAGTTTCTGAGAAGTGAATGAACTCAGATCCATCTCGGGAAAAAAACATTCGGCCCTTAATATAAAGAGATCGTCCTTGCCTGAAGAGGTGATCATGAGCCTGTGCGTGGGTTCCGCGTTGAGAGGAGAAGCCTTTTCCCCCCTGACTTTGAGTATCAGGCCTTCCGGTTTGATACCCTCGGAAGAAGGAAATGTAATCGTCGCGCTCTGGAACAGTTCCAGCGGCAGTTCGATAGAGGTCTGTTCAGGCCCAATGAATTCGTCGCCTGAATCGTCATAATAACCGTCATTGTCGCTGAACGCGTCACGAAACTCTCTCCATACCCCCCAGCCGCCCTTACCATCTATTATTCCAAAGCTTTTTTGGGCAATATCAAACACGTAATCATCTTCGATTATTGAAAAGTCTATTGCCTCGCCATTGCGGAGACAGAGCTTGCTGATCGTCACAGACCCAGGGTATGCGTCTAAACCGCTTTTGCGGGTATATTCATCCTTATCATTAAACCTGATCTCTGTTTCATCCGAGTCCGTCTTGAGGATAAACGGATACTTATTGCCGTGAGTACGGAGATACACGGCGAAATCAGAATATTTATCAAATACGGCATAATAATACGCCGGAAGAAGATACCTTAATTCACGCGGAATGGTATAGTTAAATTTTTGCAGTCGCCTGCCGTCCAGCGCCAGGTACAGATCGGATATATATTCATACTTTTCCAGGACTATGGCATAGCCCTGCGTCGCAACCTTTTTTTCTTCTATATCGGGGGGGTAGTCCAGCTCCTCCATAAGACGTTTTCTGTATGGTTCATCCTGATCGCGGAGAGTGAATTCATCGGGGTTCAGCAGGTTTTTTAATGTAATAAGGCTACAGACGACATGCTTGCAGTTTGATGAAGGAGACCATGCCGGACAGTCGCAGGAATAATCGAGGCCATGACCGTTCACAAACAGATCAACGGAATAATATCTGGAGCCCTTTACCTTCGCGGTCAGCGAAGTATCGCCGTTCCACTCGAGATGCTGGAGTCTCCCCATACTATAATAATCGAACCCCCGCAATACATATGGCTTTGGAGCGATTGTATAGATCCGGCCAGCTGGATATTCCATCAGTAGTTCAATGATATCGTTCTGTTTTGTATCCGACATTTTTATGGTCCGCAGGTAACATTTTAAAGATTATTTCTTCAGATTTTCAAGTTGAAACTCTGAGTAATACTGCATTCAAACCAGCATTTCCCTTCGTCATTACGGGCGTTTTCAGCCTTTCCGTCAGCCCTTCATCCAGCAATCAGATTTATTTCACGTCCGCCCTGACAGCTATGCGCCTGGCGATATTTCTGTCTTCAGCCTGTGAATATCTGACAGTGACCTTATCACCAACCTTAATGTCATCAATGGCCTTCACTTCCTCCACTATTATCCGGGTATCTTCGATGGCCGAGACGGTGACCACGCCTTTCCTGCCGATAACGGTAACTGTCCCTGTGCGGGCATCAACAGACAAAACCTTGCCGGTAATCTGTCTCTGCTTACCGGCTGCAAGAGAAACCGGGACAAAAGCGAGTATAAAGATTAAAGATAATACGATCGCACCCGTTTTTTTTATCATTTGGATATTCCCTCCTCTTATATATACACCGGATATTTTAATATATTTTCGTAATAAAAGCGTACAACAAAAACTCTTTCAGCAAATAGAGGCTGTCCATACACAATTATATGACTACACTTCTGTCATTCCCATGGTCTTTTGAGCGGGTCGACGCGACTCTCGCGAAGACTTACATGATAATCCAGTTTTTTCAAGGCCTTCTGGATGCCGGATCACGTCCGGCATGACGGCATAAAGTCTTCTCAATAAGCTCTGGATGCCCGCAGACCCCCGATCGGAATCGATGGCAGGCTTCGGGCATGACAAAAATAAAAAATGGCGATTCATGGAGGGCCACCCGAATAATTCAGATAAGCCCGAGTTCTTCCGAATATTGCCGGAAGAGTTCAAACCCTTTTTTCTGTTCATCTCCAAAATCGTAAGAAATCCCCTCCCAGTAGGATACAAGTTTTTCCCCGGGAATAAGGTCCCTTAAAGGTGACACCGATGCGATAGCGTTCAGGTCCTTAAGGGCGGAGACTTTCGCCCTGTCCAGGTCATTTCGGAACCGTTCGAATATTCCGGATTTCTCCAGGCAGCAGTCCTTCCGAGCTATCCACAGTGCAAAGGTGAAGGGAAGTCCGGTATGCCTGTACCAGAGATCGCCGATATCATATATATGCAGTTCAGGCCATTTAAGCGCCTCAATAAGCGCTTCATCTCCTATCAACATACAGGCGGCATGAGATTTGATCGCCCTTTCGAGCGATTCCGCTGTTGATTTTAACGGGCAGTCGACACCGTAAAATTTCGTGAGTATGATCCGGAGCAGAGCGACCGATGTCTCCGACTGTGACGATGTGAGCACCGTGAGTCCGTCCAGGGATTCGACCGGCATCCTGCTGAAAAGGAGGATGCTCCCCACAGGGCCTTTTGAGCTGACCGAATGATCCTCTATCAGGCAATATTTTTCCCGGTTTCGCAGGTATTCAATCGATGAGGAGGGACCGACGTCTATCTCCCCTTCACGAATTTTTCTGTTTAACTCCGACGGTACGCCCTCGATAAACTCGTATTCCTCGCACCCGGATTCTTTCCGAAGCATATAATATATCGGAAATAAATTCGCG